>CAIYDT010000066.1 GCA_903924985.1 uncultured Acetobacteraceae bacterium | reverse complement strand
CTGTCCGTCCGCTTGTTGGTGCGCGTCTTGTAGCCCTTGGTCGGAATACCCCACGGCGTGACCGGGTGACGGCCACCGGAGGAACGGCCTTCGCCACCGCCGTGCGGGTGATCGACCGGGTTCATGACCACGCCGCGATTGTGCGGACGGAAGCCCAACCAGCGCATGCGGCCGGCCTTGCCGACCTTCTGGTTCATATTGTCCGGGTTGGACACCGCGCCGATGCTGGCCATGCATTCGGCCCGCACCATCCGCAGTTCGCCGGACATCAGCTTGATCTGCGCGTAGCCGGAGTCCTTGCCGACCAGCTGCGCGTAGGTGCCGGCCGAACGAGCGATCTTGCCGCCGGCGCCAACCTTCATCTCGATGTTATGGATGATGGTGCCAACCGGGATCGCGCCCAGCGGCATCGCGTTGCCCGGCTTGATGTCAACGCGCGCGCCGGCCACCACCGCATCGCCCACCTTCAAACGCTGCGGCGCCAGGATGTAGGCGAGTTCGCCGTCCGCGTATTTGATCAGCGCGATAAACGCGGTCCGGTTGGGATCGTATTCCAGCCGCTCCACCACCGCTGCTACGTCGAACTTGCGACGCTTGAAGTCCACGATGCGGTAGGACTGCTTGTGTCCGCCGCCCCGGAACCGCGAGGTGATACGACCGTGATTGTTACGACCGCCATGGCTGTGCTGACCTTCGGTCAGGCCCTTGAGGGGCTTGCCCTTCCACAGTTCGGAGCGATCGATCAGCACCGTGCCGCGAAGGCTGGGCGTGACCGGGTTGAATTGTCTCAATGCCATCTGACGCGCGCCTTATGAGAGGCCGGTGGTGAAATCGATCGACTGACCGGCCGCCAGCAGGACGAAGGCTTTCTTGACGTCGGACCGAACGCCCGGACGGCCCTTGAAGCGCTTGGTCTTGCCCTTCTGAACCAGGGTATTCACGCCTTCGACCTTGACGTTGAACAGGGTCTCGACCGCCACCTTGATCTCGGGCTTGGTCGCGTCGATCGCGACCTGGAACACGAACTGGTTCTGCTCCGAGAGCATGGTCGCCTTTTCGGTGATGATTGGGCGGCGGATGATGTTGTACATCGCCTCGCGCGACAGCACCGGGCGGCGCTTTTTAACGGTCTCGCTCATGCCGCCTCTCCCACGCCGGATGCTTTCGGGGCCGGGTTCAGACGCTCCGACAAACCGGCCAGGCCGGCCGTGGTGATCGCCAGCACGTCGTGACGGAGAATGTCGTAAACATTCGCGCCAACCGTCGGCAGCAGATCGAAATGCGGAATGTTCCGGCTGGCCTTCAGGAAGCCTTCGTCCACCGCGCGATCCACGATCAGCGCCGATTTCCAGCCGAGGGCCTTCAGCTTCTTGGCCAGTTCGCCGGTCTTCAGCGTGCCGGAGGCGGCATCCAGAACCACCAACTTGCCATCGGCTGCCTTCTGCGACAGCGCCGAGATCAGGCCAAGACGACGCACCTTCTTGTTCAGGCTGTAGCCATGGTCACGCACGACCGGGCCATGAACAACACCACCGGTGCGGAACTGCGGCGAGCGCAAGCTACCCTGACGGGCGTTGCCGGTGCCCTTCTGCTTGTAAGGCTTCTTGGTGGTGCCGGAAACCTCCGCCATCCCCTTAACCTTGTGATTGCCGGACCGGCGCTTAGCCAACTGCCAGTGCACCACTCGCGCCATGATGTCGGCACGCGGGGTGGCGGCGAAGATATCGTCGGGCAGGTCGGCTTCACCGGCGCTGCCCTGATCGAGCGTTGTGATTGCGATTTGCATCGTATTCGTCCTCAGCCCACTGCCGCCGGCGCTTCGATCAGCGCGGCCGGATAAGGGGCATCCGCCGGGCGCGTTTTCTTGATCGCGTCGCGCACCAGCACATAGCCGTTCTTGGAACCCGGCACGGCGCCACGGATCATCAGCAGACCCTTCTCGGCATCGACCGCCGCCACTTCCAGGTTCAGCGTGGTGATCCGCTCGACGCCCAGATGGCCTTCCATCTTCTTGTTCTTGAAAGTCTTGCCAGGGTCCTGCCGGTTACCGGTCGAACCCAGCGACCGATGGGAGGCCGACACGCCGTGCGAGGCCTCGAGGCCCGCGTAGTTCCAGCGCTTCATGCCGCCGGCGAAGCCCTTGCCCTTGGAGGTGCCGCAAACGTCGACCTTCTGGCCGGGGGCGAAATGTGCCGCCGACAGGGTCGCGCCGGGTTCCAGCAAGGCGTCGGGGGCGACGCGGAATTCCACCAGCTTCATCTTCGGCTCCACCTTCGCCTTGGCGTAGTGGCCGCGCTGTGGCTGGGTAACATTCTTCACTTTGGCCTTACCCCAACCGAGCTGCACGGCGGTGTAGCCGTCCTTTTCCTCGGTGCGGGCGGCCACGACCTGCAACCTATCCAGGTGCAGAACGGTGACGGGAACATGGGTGCCGTCATCTTTGAAGATGCGGGTCATACCCAGTTTCTTGGCGAGCAGTCCGGTGCGCATTGCGTATGTCTCCCCGGCCTACTTAGATCTTGATCTCGACGTCCACGCCGGCGGCGAGGTCGAGCTTCATCAGCGCGTCCACCGTCTGCGGGGTCGGTTCGACGATGTCGAGCAAGCGGCGGTGCGTCCGGATTTCGAACTGCTCGCGGCTCTTCTTGTCGACATGCGGGGAGCGGTTCACGGTGAAACGCTCGATATGGGTCGGCAGCGGAATCGGTCCGCGAACCCGGGCGCCCGTGCGCTTGGCCGTGTTCACGATCTCCTTCGTGCTGTTATCGAGCACGCGGTGATCGTAGGCCTTAAGCCGGATGCGGATATTCTGGTTGTCCATAATTCGCTCTTCTGGGTCCCGCCAACGCTGGCGCCGGTTTCGGAGGCCGGCGCCTTGCCCGGATGGACAAGGCGCCGAACACCGAGGTCGCCTTTACTTCTGGATGCTGGCCACCACGCCGGCGCCGACAGTGCGGCCACCTTCGCGAATGGCGAAACGCAGACCGTCATCCATGGCGATGGGGGCGATCAACTCGACGTCCATCGACACGTTGTCGCCGGGCATCACCATCTCGACGCCTTCCGGCAGGTTCACCACACCGGTCACGTCGGTGGTGCGGAAATAGAACTGCGGACGGTAGTTGGTGAAGAACGGGGTATGACGGCCGCCCTCTTCCTTCGTCAGGATGTAGGCCTCGGCCTTGAAGTTGGTGTGCGGCGTGATGGAGCCGGGCTTAGCCAGAACCTGGCCACGCTCCACGTCATCACGCTTGGTGCCGCGCAGCAGCGCGCCGATGTTGTCGCCGGCCTGGCCCTGATCGAGCAGCTTGCGGAACATCTCGACGCCGGTCACGATCGTCTTCACCGTCGGCTTGATGCCGACGATCTCGACTTCTTCGCCAACCTTCACGATGCCGCGCTCGACACGGCCGGTCACGACAGTGCCGCGGCCAGAGATCGAGAACACGTCTTCGATCGGCATCAAGAAGGGACGATCCAGCGCGCGTTCCGGCTGCGGGATGTATTCGTCGACCGCCGCCATCAGCTTCAGGATCGCGTCGTGGCCGATCTCCGGCTGCTTGCCTTCCAGCGCCATCAGCGCCGAGCCATGGATGATGGGAATGTCGTCGCCGGGGAACTGATAGGACGACAGCAGCTCGCGCAGCTCCATCTCCACCAGCTCGATCAGCTCGGGGTCGTCCACCATATCAACCTTGTTCAGGAACACCACCAGCGCCGGCACGCCAACCTGACGGGCGAGCAGGATGTGCTCCCGGGTCTGCGGCATCGGGCCGTCGGCGGCGGACACCACCAGGATCGCGCCATCCAT
>CAIYDT010000065.1 GCA_903924985.1 uncultured Acetobacteraceae bacterium | reverse complement strand
TGGCAGATTCTGTCCGGGGCTGGAGAGTGGCGTCAGCACCCAATCTCTAAGCGATTCCAGATGGTTGTACCATGCCCGTTTCTGAATCCCTGCTATGCGGTGAATAAGATGGGCTAGACCCCGATCACCATCCCGTCGGTCGCGGGATCGGCGCCGCCGTCCATCCCCGTGTCGGTAAACCGGATCATGTGCACCCAACCGAAAGTATAGCTGTACGGGTGCCGCCCCACCTTGTATCCCTGCCCGATCAAGTCCCGCTCGGCAGCGCGGGTGATGCGGTTGGATATCTCGATCCTGTCGGACACGGCGGCAAAGCGCGGGGCGGAGACCGCCTGCTGTGCATCCATCCCGAAGTCGATGGCGTTCAGCATCGCCTGGAGATTGCCCATGGTGATGTAGGTCGCCCCCGGCGCGCCCAGCACCAGGAACGGTTTTTCGCCCCGGAGTACGATGGTGGGCGACAACGCCGTGAACCGCGCCTTGCCGGGGGCCAACGATCCCGCGTGACCGGGGCGCGGGTCAAACACGGCCATGGCGCCGTTGTACATGAACCCCAGCCCTTCCGTGACCACGCCGGAGGGCTGCCCGAGGGTGTGGGTCATGGTGAAGGCGTTACCGGCAGCGTCGGCGACGCAGATTTGGGTGGTGTGCCTGGACTCCGTGCCGCCGGGGTTGAAGCGGGGGACGTGGGTTTTCTCGCCCCGCTTGATCCGCTCCGCCATCGCGGCGGCGTAGGATTTGGAGGTCAGCTCCGCCACTGGCACATCGATAAAGCGGGGATCGCCGACCTTGGCATCCTTGTCGGCGGTGGCGATCTTCATCGCTTCCGACACCACGCGGATATACTCGGTTGTGTTATGGCCGATGGCTTTGAGGTCGAAATGCTCCAGGATGTTCAGCATCTCGATCAACTGGATGCCGCCGCCGGGCGGGTTGTTGGTGGCGATACGGTGGCCCCGGTAAGTGCCCCACAGTGGGGTGGTGTGTTCGGGTTCGCAGGCAGCGAGGTCGTTCAGGGTGATCATCCCGCCGTTGGCCGCCATATCGGCCGCGATCTGACCCGCTATCTCCCCGCTATAGAAATCGTCCGCGCCGTGGGCCGCGATGCGGCGTAGCGTCCGAGCCATATCGGGGTTACGCAGGATGTCCCCGACATCGCGGAGCGTGCCGTCGGGGTGGCAGTAGATTTTCCGCGTGGCGGGGAAATGGGTGACGATGGGCCGGTTGCCATCGCGCCCGGCGATCGGCGGGCGGGTCCAGAAATGCACCATATGGGGGCGGACCTGGAACCCGTCCTCGGCATAAGCAATCGCCGGCTGGAGCAGCTCGGCCAGCGATTTCGTGCCGTATTGCTTCAACGCCAGATCGAACGCCCGCAGCGTCATCGGCGTGGTGACGGCCTGGTAGCCGAGCTCGTTCTCGCGGTTTTGGAGGATGAAGCCCCAGCCGTCCTCGGCCTCCTGCACGATGCGGTCCGCCCACATGTCGGGGCGGACCGAGGCGGGGGAGCGGCCGTGAAAGTCGATGGTGGTGTGGACGCCTTGCGACGGCAGATACAGATGCATGCACCCCATGCCGGCGATGCCGCACATTTGCGGGTCCACCACGGTCTGCACCAGGGCGGCGCCGATCGCGGCATCCACGACGTTGCCGCCGGCGCGCAATATGTCGGCGGCGGTTTCCGCGGCTTCGGGTTGCGCGGCGGAAACCATGGATGGGGTCATGGGCGAGACCTTCTTTGGATGGACGGCTTTACCTTGAGGGCAGCACCTGCCTCAACGCGGTCAGGTATTCCCCCAGCGTCGCGTGCAGCCGTTCGAGCAGCAGCCGGTTGAAAGCATCCTCCCCCCGCCCGGCTTCGGCATCCTGCAACGTCTGGATATAGGCAAGCCGATCGACCGGACGCACCGCGATCGGCGGGTACCCGCCCCGGATCAGAATGAGGTTCATCAGCAACCGAGCGGTGCGGCCGTTGCCGTCGTTGAACGGATGAATGCCGACCAGGCGCCGGTGCGCCGAGAACGCGGTATCCGGCGTGTTGGGCGCGGTCCCGAGCCAGGCGGAGAAGGCCCCCATGAGCGCCGGCACCTCGGCGGGGGAGGGAAACGCATGCCGCCCGTTATCGGTCAGCACGAAACGCCCCTGATCGGCGTAGCGCCCGGCGTGCTGGGGTTGCGACCGTTTCAAAACCAAGCTGTGCAGGGCCCGCACGTCGAACTCGGTCAGCGGTTCGGTTTGTCCCGCGAGCTCGCGCACATAGGCGATGGCTTCGTGGTGATCGATCGCCTCGAGGTGATCTTTCAGCGGCTTGCCGCCGATGGTGAGCCCCTTCTCGATCACCAGCATCGTTTCCGACGCGGTCAGCGTGTTCCCCTCGATCGCGTTGGAGGTATAGGTCAGCTCCAGGTCGACGACGTGTTCGAGGTTCCGCAGCCCCTGGGGCGAGAGGGGGCGGAGGCGGTCGAGTTCTGCCTTTTGGGCGACGATGTCGTCGGAGAGGCTATTCACGATGCCGGGCCTTGGGTGCGGGTGCATCATGCCTGGAATGTGGGCACTGGGAACAGAGGGACGCGACTGAGGTCGCCTTATTGGGGCGGGGAACGATAACAGCCCGCGTTTTTCACCTTCCCCCGTAGCTTCTTCTTCCAAAGTTCAGCCCGCACATCCAAAGGTATGTCGCACCAATTGACCAAATCGACCCCTGCTTGCTCGTAGCAGCCCTGGGCAGTTTGTACGTTGCGGTTCTCATTTTCGGTAACAATACGCACCTTTTCAAGTTCTAGAACGCGGGTGATAAATTCGCTTGGGTCGCAAATTGTCCGCTTCAAATGGTCTTCGATAAGTCCCGTAATGCCTCGTTGCATCCGTCCGAAGTGTTCCAGGACCAGTTTCCCCCCAGGCGCATCGACGGATGCCTGCGAGACCTCCCCCGAAAAGCGTCGAATCCGCGATGCCATTTTTCCCGATATAACCGCGCTGTACCATGCTCGCGCGTTTGCGGCCGTACGTAATGGACGGGCCGCGAGATACATCATTTCCTGATAGCAAGAAACGAGATTCTCGCGGACCTCTTTCGGAATGTCCTCCATCGCAGCCATTCAATCGAACATCGTTATGCGTCCCCCTACTGACAAGCCAAACACTCGTCGTAATCGTTCGGGTTCACCCCACCCGCCACCAGCGGCAACGGCATCTGCCCATCGTTCGCGGGCGGCGCCAGAATCCCCGTAAACGCCGCCGGCGCCACCGCCTTCTCGCTCACGTTATCCGCCCGAGCGATGGACAGACTCCGGCAGTAGTACAACGACTTAACCCCGCGCTTCCACGCCATGAAGTGGATCTGGTGCAAATCGCGCTTATGCACATTCGCAGGCAGAAACACGTTCACCGACTGGCTCTGGCAGATGTACCCAGCCCGGTCCGCCGCGTGCTCGATGATCCAGCGCTGGTCCAGCTCAAACGCGGTCTTGAACACGTCCTTTTCATGCTGGGTCAGAAAATCGAGGTGCTGCACGCTCCCCTTGGTCACCGTGATGTCCGACCAAACCGCATCGGTGTCCTGCCCCCGTTCGGCCAGCAATTTCTGCAAATGCCGGTTGCGGACCGAGAAGCTGCCCGACAACGTCTTCTGCAGGAACACGTTGGCGGCGATCGGCTCGATCCCCGGCGACGCGTTGCCCGCGATGATGGAGATCGAGGCGGTCGGCGCCAGCGACATCTTGTGGGAGAAGCGTTCCATCACGCCATACTCGTGCGCGTCCGGGCAGGCGCCGCGCTCCATCGCCAGCGCCACGGATGCGGCGTCGGCCTGGCCGCGGATATGCTTGAACATCCGCTTGTTCCAGGATTTCGCGACCACGCTTTCCCAGGGCACCATCATCGATTGCAGGAATCCGTGGAAACCCATGACGCCGAGGCCCACCGACCGTTCCCGCATCGCGGAGTAGCGGGCTTTCTCCATGCCGTCCGGCGCTCGGTCGATAAAATCCTGCAACACGTTGTCCAGGAAACGCATGATGTCTTCGATGAAGGTGGGGTGCTTCTCCCACTCGAACCAGTTTTCCAGGTTCAGCGACGCCAGGCAGCACACGGCGGTGCGGTCCTTGCCGTGCTGGTCGCGCCCGGTCGGCAGGGTGATCTCACTGCACAAATTGGACGTCTTCACCTCCAGCCCCGCCAGCTTGTGGTGCTCTGGGCGGGCGTTGTTCACGTGGTCGGAGAAGATCAGGTACGGCTCGCCCGTCTCGATGCGCGCCGTCAGGATGCGCACCCACAAAGCGCGGGCGGAAATGGACCGCACCACCGCGCTGTCCTTGGGCGACAGCAGGGACCACTGCTCATCGGCTTCCACCGCCCGCATGAAGGCGTCGGGGATCAGGATGCCGTGGTGCAGGTTCAGCGCCTTGCGGTTCGGGTCGCCGCCGGTGGGGCGGCGGATTTCGATGAATTCCTCGATCTCGGGATGCCAGACCGGCAGATAGACGGCGGCGGAGCCGCGGCGAAGCGAACCCTGGGAAATCGCGAGCGTCAGGCTGTCCATCACCCGGATGAAGGGGATCACCCCGGATGTCTTGCCAACCGCGCCCACTTTCTCCCCGATGGAGCGGAGGTTGCCCCAATACGAGCCGATGCCGCCGCCCTTGGACGCCAGCCATACATTCTCATTCCACAGCCCGACGATGCCATCCAGGCTGTCGGACGCCTCATTCAGAAAGCAGGAGATCGGCAGGCCGCGCTGCGTGCCGCCATTGGACAGCACCGGGGTCGCCGGCATGAACCACATTTTGCTCATGTAATCGTAGATACGCTGGCCGTGCGCTTCATCGTCGCCGTAGAACGATGCGACGCGGGCGAACAGATCCTGGAAGTCCTCACCCGGCATCAGATAACGATCGGACAAGGTCGCCCGCCCGAAATCGGTCAGCAGCGCGTCCCTCGACCGGTCGATTCGGACCTGGTGGCGACCTGGCATTTGGACTGCGTCGAGCACGGCTGCCTCCCTGGCATCAATTTCCGCAAGAATCCCGATTGTAGTCAGGTTGGGCGCGCCGTCCACCAGATATGGATGGGTTTGCTTCAAAGTCCCACCAGATAGACGATGCGCCCCCCGGTGTGGCGTAAACGTCACGCAACATTCTCACGCGGTGGAACGCGACTCCAAACTCTCAACGCTTCTCGGAAATGGACACATTGTCATCGATGGGCGTTCTCGGAACGTTCCGGAGGGGTGCGAATCACCCTCTCGATTCACGATTCGGAACGGCGCAGGCTCGCCAACAGCGCCGGAATGAACACCAGGCTGGCGAGCAGCGTGCACCCCAGGCTGATCAGCAGCAGCACCCCCATGCTGGCGGTGCCCGGATGGCTGGAAAGCGCCAGCGACCCGAAGGCCGACCCGGTGGTTAACGCGGAGAACACGATGGCACGCGCGGTGGCCGAGCCCAGAGGGTCGCGCTGGCCGGCGCGCCAATTCATCACGAAATAGACGTTGAACGACACCCCCACGCCCAGCAGCAGCGGCAAAGCGATGATGTTGGCGAAGTTCAGCGGCAGCGGCAGCAGCACCGCCACCAGCAGGGTCAGGAGCGCCGACAGCAGCAGCGGCGCCAGCACCAGCGCCACGTCTCGCGGCCGCCGCAGTGTCGCGAACAGGATCAGGGTGATTGCGATCAACGCCCCGATCGCGGCGGAGCGGAAGGCACCCGTGATGGTGGCACTGGTCGCCTGGATGGTGACCGCGGACCCGCCGGCATCCGGCGCAACGCGGGTGACGTCCGCGACGAAAGCCCGCAAACCGGCGCTGGTGCGCGCGGCGTCGGTTGGCAGAACCTGCACCCTCACCCGCCCGTCCGGCAGCCGCCAATCGCGCGCGAGGTCTTCGGGAATCGTCGCCAGCGTCACCGGTTCGGCGCTGAGCGCGGTCCTGAGATTCGTCAGTTGCATCGGCAGGAACCGGGTCAGCGCGCTGTTCGCCGCGACCAACACCGGGTCGGCGGCCTGCGCGAGCTTGCGCAAGTCGCCCGCGACCGAGGCCAGCGGATGGTCCTTCGGCAGTTTGGGCAGCGCTGGCTCGATCTGCGCCAGTGCCGTCTGCGCGGCCATTCGCATCTGATCCGGCGTGACCGGCGCAGCGGGATCGCGCGCCGCCATGGTCGGGGCCAGGATGGTATTCGCATCGGCGATCGTCGCGAGCCGCTCCGCCTGATCGGCCGGCACGAAGGTCGTGAGGCTGAGCACGCCCGACACGGTCGGCAGGGTCCGCAGCTTCTCCATCAGTGCTGCTGCATCCGCCACCGAAGGCGTCAGGATGTCGATCGTGTAGGGATTGGTCATCGGGTTGGCGATCAGGTCGCGCAAAGCCCGCATCGCCTCTGTCTTGGGGTTCTTGGTGTTCAGGGGATCAGAATCGAACCCCAGGAGCGGCGACAAGCCGCCCGCGAGCACCGCCAATCCCAGGAAGACACCCAGGATGGGCCGGCGCCAACCCGCCACGATGGGGTCCAGGCGGCGGGCGAAGGCAAACCCGACCTCCGCCGCTTCGTCGCGCGGGCGGAACAGCGCGATCGCCGCCGGCAGGAAGCTGACGGTGCAGCCGAATGCGATCAGCATGCCGACCCCCGCGATGAGGCCCAGTTCCGCCACGCCGGAGAAATCGGTGGGAACAAACGCCAGAAACCCAGCCGCCGTCGCCAAAGCCGCGATCAGGATCTGATCGCCGGCTTGCGCCGCGGTTTCCCGCATCGCGGTTGGCAGATCGCCGGTTTCATGCCGCTTGTCGCGGTAGCGGACGCTGAACTGGATGGCGAAATCGACCGCGATGCCGACGAACAGCACCCCGAAACCAACCGAGACCAAGTTCAAAGTCCCCACCGCCACGGCAGCGAACAACACCGTGAGCATCAGCCCGAAGCCCAGCGTCATCAGGATCGGCACGATCAGCCGCCAGGTCCGCACCGCCAGGAACAGCCACAGCGTGATCAGCACCACGCTGCCGATCAAGCCCTCGACCGCGCCTTCCGCGACGGTAGCGAACTCCTCATCCGCCAGCGCGACCTGCCCGGTAATGCGGACATGCGCGGCGCCCGACTTCACGAACTCCAGCTCGGCGATGGCGGCGCGCATGGCGTCGGTCGCGTCGCCGCCGGGTTGCAGAGCGCCGAAATCCAGCTTGGGTTGCGCCAGCACGAAGCGGTAGGGGCCGGCGAGTTCGCTCAACCCGCCGCCGAGCAGCTTCTGCCAGGACAACGGTTCGGGCTTGCCCGCCAGCGCGTCCGCCATGGCGGCGTGGAAGCTGGCGATAGCGGGCAAATAGGGGGTCAGATCGGCCTCCCCACGCGAGACACCCATGCCAAGCAGGGACAGCGCGGCGAACAGACCGCGGATGGAGGGATCGGCGATGAGCTGGCCGAGGAACGGCTGCGCGTCGATGGTTTGGTCCATCAGCGCCGTGAGCTGCTTCGGCTCCAGGAACAGAAACCCCTCCTTAAGAAAGAAGGGCAGCGCGTCCGGCCTTTGGACCGAAGCAAAATGCGCGGGATCGGCAGCGAGCTTCGCCGCGAGTTCGGCGGCGGCGGCCTCGGCTTCCTCGGGTTCGCGCGCGTCGATCACGGCGACCAGCAGATCGTGGAATTGCGGGAATGCCTGGTCCATCGCCATCGCCCGCTGCCGCCACGGCAGGCTGGAGGCGAACATCAGGTCCGTATCGGTGCTCACGCCAAGGTGGCCGGACGCAAACCAGGCGGAGAAGCCCGCGAGCAGAAAGCCCCCCAGCACCACGAACAAGGCGCGACGGCGGCTGGCGTCGACCAAACGAACGAGGAGGTGCTTCAACACTGGGCGGTAAGCCTCAATAACTACGCGGCAATCCCAGCACGTGCTCTGCTATATAAGACAAGATCAGGTTGGTGCTGATCGGGGCCACCTGGTATAGCCGCGTCTCCCGGAACTTGCGTTCGATGTCGTACTCCTCGGCGAAGCCGAAGCCGCCATGCGTCTGGATGCAGGCCTCGCCGGCCGCCCAGGACGCCTCGGCCGCCAGCATTTTGGCCATGTTGGCTTCCTCGCCGGGGGTCTGGCCGGCTTCGAACCTGGCGCATCCGGCCTGCACCATCAGCTCCGCGGCCCGCATCTGGGCGTAGGCGCGGGCCAACGGGAACTGGATGCCCTGGTTCTGGCCGATGGGGCGGCCGAACACGTGGCGTTCCCTCGCGTAATCCGCCGCCTTCTTCAGGAACCATTTGGCGTCACCGATGCACTCCGCCGCGATCAGCAGGCGCTCGGCGTTCATGCCATCCAGGATGTAGCGGAAGCCCCGCCCTTCGACGCCCAGCAGGTTCTCCGCCGGGACGATCATGTTGTCGAAGAACACCTCGGTGGAGTTGTGGTTCATCATCGTACGGATCGGGCGGATGGTCAGGCCCTTGCCCAGCGAAGCCCGCATGTCGACGATGAAAGTCGACAACCCCTCCGTCCGCTTGCCCACCTGGTCCCGTGGCGTCGTCCGCGCCAACAGCAGCATCAGATCGGAGTGCTCCGCTCGGCTCGTCCATACCTTCTGCCCGTTGACGACGTAGTGGTCGCCCTCGCGCCGGGCGAAGGTGCGCAAGGAAGTGGTGTCGGTGCCGCTGGTGGGCTCAGTGACCCCGAACGCCTGCAACCGCAGCTCGCCGGTCGCGATCTTTGGCAGGTACTGAGTCTTCTGCGCCGGGGAGCCATGCCGCAGGATCGTGCCCATGATGTACATCTGCGCGTGGCAGGCCGCGCCGTTGCAGCCCTGTTCCTGCACGGTTTCCAGGATCGCCGCGGCGGCGGACAAAGTGAGGCCGGCGCCGCCGTATTCCTCGGGGATCAGGGCGGCCAGATAGCCGCCTTCCGTCAGGGCGCGGACGAATTCGGTGGGGTAGGCGCGTTCCTGGTCCAGCTTGCGCCAATACTCGCCGGGGAATTTGGCGCAAAGCTTCGCGACTTCCTGGCGGATTTCGATATGCGGGTCGGCGTCCATCTGTGTCTCCCGGCGCTGGTGCGGGGGTGATTACGGGGGGACGGGGTTGGGTGCAACAGGCGGTTAGCCGGACCGGCGCCAGGATTTGGCGTTGAGGCGGCGGAGGGCGGCTTCGTAGAGGACGATGTTGAAGCGGCTGTCCTCGGAACGCTTCATGTCGCTGGCCAGACGCCTGGCCAGGATGGAGACGATGGCATGGATCGCGTCATGGCGATCGAGCCCCTGCGCGATGAGCTGGCGGAGCCTTGTGGCCACGAACGGCGGGTTCCGTTCGGCGACCTGGTTTTCGACGATCTTATGGAACGAGGCATGCAGTCTCGGGTTGTTGGTTCCGATTTCGCCGGTAGCTTCGTGCCAGTCGAGGATCAGGGCGAGGCGTTCTTCCTCCGCCAGCGCGAGCCAAGCTTCCGGATCGGGGGCTTCGTGGGGATCGTAGCGGTCCAGGGTCATTGGGGGGATGTTGGCACGGTTCGGGGCGTCCGTCATGGTTGGGCCTGACGATTGATTTGCCTTGAACGTCGCCTGTCGGGCGCGCATACTCTGCCCCAATCTTCGTACAATCGGTGAGGCATATGTCAGCGACATTGGACGAAACATTCCTGGATCAGGTCATCGGACTCGACGGCACGATCGAACCCGGCCGGCTCAGTCTGGTGCTGCGGGTCACCAAGGGCGAACTGGCCGCGGCCTCCGGCCTGTCCCGAGACACCGTGTCCAAGACGAAGCGACTTCAGGCCCCTGCGACGCAGACGCGGTTGCGGGAGGTGGCTGAGATCGTCAATCGCATCCTGCCGTGGTGCGGGTCGGTGCCGCAGGCCTTCGCCTGGTACCGGTCTCAGCCGATCCCGGCGTTCGGCGATCAGACGGCCGAGGAATTGGTTCGGGCCGGGCGGTCGGAGCATGTGAAGAGCTACCTCGCCGGGATCGCCGTCGGCGGATACGCGTGAGGCTGACGGGATTCGTTTACCGAGCGCATAATCCGCGATGGGCTTTCGCGCCGGACTCGGGCGCGGGGGCGGCGTTGACGGGCGGACGGTTCAACCCGCTTGGGATGCCGGCGCTTTATACGTCGTTGCGGTTCGAGACGGCGTGGCTGGAGGCACAGCAGGCGTTTCCGTTCAAGGCGCAGCCGATGACGTTGTGCGCCTATGAGGTGGATTGCGAGGATGTGCTCGATCTGACGGATAGCGCGACGCGCGTGGCGCACGGGGTCGATGCGGCGGATTTGGCGTGCGCGTGGAAGGATTTGGCGACGCGGGGGATCAAGCCTCCGTCCTGGTCGATGACCGAGCGGCTGGTCGCGGGCGGTGTGGCGGGAGTCATCGTGCCGAGCTTTGCAAAGGGGGCGGGGGCGGCGGATATCAATGTCGTGTTCTGGGATTGGTCGTCGGAGCCGCCGCATCGGGTGCGGGTGATCGATGACGATCGTCGGTTGCCGCGGGATGCTCGGTCTTGGGGGTAGAGGGTTTTTGTTCAGCTGGCTGACGGGCGGGTACCGCATTCTTGACACGGGGTTCATTTGTAGCTACTTTAACATAGCTACGGGGAAACCGCCATGCGCTGGACCTGGGACCCGGACAAGGATGCGATCAACCGTCGCGAACACAAGCTGCCACTGAGCATTGGGGAGGTTGCACTGGCCGATCCATTGGCGGTGTCCCAACCGGACCCGCATCCCGACGGCGACCGGTGGGATACGATTTGTCAGGCCGGGGGTGTGCTGCTGTTCATCGTCCACACTTGGCCGGAGGATGACGACACACCGGGCCGCATTATCAGCGCGAGGAAGGCAACCCGATACGAGCGGAGGGCATACGAAGATGGCGAACATCAGAAAACTGACAGCCGAGGAACAGGCCGCGCTGGCCGCGCTCGCTGCCATGCCGGACAGCGAGATCGACACCTCCGACATGCCCGAGGTCATGGATTGGACCGGGGCCGTTCGCGGCGGGCTCTATCGGCCGGTGAAGCGGTTGACATCGCTGCGGTTGGACGCGGACCTGTTGGAGTGGTTCAAGCGCGGCGGCGGGGGATATCAGACCCGGATCAATGCCGCTCTGCGGGAATATGTCGAGCGGCATCATGGGTGAGGTCGATCTCGGCACCAGCCCATTTCCCCGCGCGGTAAACTTTCGCCCTTGCAAGTCTGGATGAGGGATTGGACGCTCTGAGCCCCTACGTTCCTTCCCAGGTCCGGCTGGGTCCGACAGATAGTCGCCCTTCAACCGGTGTTCGGAATATTCGAACCCCCCACCTATCCCATCTTATTCATCGCGTTTCGGGGTCATGAGACGGCACCATAATATTTAACCATACGCAACATAATGGACGCGCCTCCGCCGTGCTGGCTGGACCGCGTTTCAGACCGTATC
>CAIYDT010000064.1 GCA_903924985.1 uncultured Acetobacteraceae bacterium | reverse complement strand
GCTGCGCGCAAGCGGGGTGCGACAAAACGCAAGATTGCGAATCGGCGGGCGGGGGTTCCGATTCTTTTCGGAATCCGGAAGGGGCAGTTTGGATTCTATTGTTGCGCTAAGGGTTCAAGATAAAATGAGGGGATGCTTGAGGTCTGGCCGTTCGCCCTACGTATTCCGCCAAGCGAGCCTGACGATACATGTGGGTGAGGTGGGCGACTCCGTGAAGCCTCAACTCCTTCGGCTGGAGTGGCCTGGATTGCGCGATTGGCATCGGAGTGGTGTAAGCTTTCAAAGCCCGGGCGCGGGCCACCCACACTGGCAACTCGATCTACTTGAGAGCTTGGCAGCACTCCGCGAGCCAGTGGAATTCACGCCGAATGGCGCGGACGATGTGGAAGATTTTGATGCTCTCATCGCCACGCCAACTCTAGCGGACAGGATGTCGCGCCTGACGCTCGAGCGCATGCATTTGGCAAGCGCCGCACCCTGGTGGTCACTACAGCCGGGACCCTATGGGTTTCATCATCTGAACGCGCCAGCAAGTCAGGACGAGCTTACGCGTTGGTTCGCCGCATCGGTCGCCTATCTGGTGCAGGAACTGTCGCGTTGCGTGTTGCGTCGCTAAACGACATCATACGAGCGATTGTCTTGGGTCGGTAGCTACCGATGGTTGCTCGCGCCCGGTGTCCGCTTTCTTGCCGGTCTGGCCCTAATCCGCCCTTCCGCTTTCGGCCAATCTCGGTCGGTTGGAGCGCGCCCGCGAAAGTCCGCTTTGGGTCGATCGCGGCAATCCGAGAGTTGCCCACCCTGTTGACGGCCCGGTTCGGACATCGCCTCGCCCCGTAACTTGTCAAAACCTCAGCGCACAGACGCTAACCCCGCGGATAGGCCATCCCGCCCGCACCCCCCAATCCCCCATTGGACCGGACTCCACCAACGCGGCACACTGCAACCCATGCCGACCCGCCCGTTACCCAACCTCGCCGAGACCGAACGCCTCGCCGCCGCGCTGGCAGCGCTGGTGCGGCCGGGCGACGCCATTTTGCTGTCCGGCGACCTCGGCGCCGGCAAAACCGCGTTTGCCCGCGCGTTTTTGCGCGCCCTGACGGGAGACGCCCTGCTGGATGTTCCGAGCCCCACCTTCACCCTGGTGCAAACCTACGACACCCCGAAAGGGCCGGTGCATCACTACGATCTCTGGCGCCTGACCGATCACGGCGCCTTGGCGGAACTCGGCTGGGATGAGGCTCTGGACGACATCGTACTGGTGGAATGGCCCGACCGCCTCGGGCCCCTGACCCCGCCGCGCGCGTTGTCTCTCGTCCTGCGTCCCACCGGCGACGACAGCCGGGACGCGACGCTGACCGGTTGGCCCGACCGGTTATGAGCCGCGACGACGAAATCGCCGCGCTCCTCGACCGCCATGGCTTCGGTGCGGCGACCGTCGTCCCCCTGGCGCAGGACGCCAGTTTTCGGCGGTATCTCCGCGTCGAGGGTGGGGCCGTCCTCATGGACGCCCCGCCGCCGGAGGACATAAGCCCGTTTCTCCGCATCGCTGAACACCTTGCCGGGATCGGCGTCTCCGTCCCCCGCATCGTCGCCGCCGATCCGGAAACGGGGCTGCTGTTGGAGGAGGACCTCGGCGACGATCTGTTTTCCAGCATCCTCACGCCGGACAATGCGGACATGCTGTTCGGCGCCGCGATCGATACGCTCGCGGCGATCCAGCGCGCCGCTCCACCGCCGGACCTGCCGCCCTGGAACGCCACCCTGATGTCCGAGACCGCGCTCGGCACCCTGTTCGACTGGTGGTGGCCAGCAGTCTTCAACACCCAAGCGCCGCCCGAAGCCCGAGGCGACGTGGCCACCGCACTCGCCTCCATCCTCCGACCGGTCGGCCAAGGCCCTCAGACCTTCGTTCACCGGGACTATTTCGCCGGCAACCTCCTCTGGTTGCCCACCCGCACCGGCATCCGCCGCGTCGGCATCATCGACTTCCAGGGCGCGGCACTGGGCCACCCGGCGTACGACCTGGTGTCGCTGCTGCAAGACGCCCGGCGCGACGTCGATCCCGCCCTCGCCGAGCGCATGCTGGCGCGGTACCTGAACGCCCGCCCCGAATACGACCCCGCCATCTTCCGCGCCGCCTACGATGCCTGCGCCGCCCAGCGGCACCTAAGGGTCGCCTGCCAATGGGTTCGCCTCGCCCGCCGTGACGGAAAGCCGCAGTATCTTGCCTATGGCCCGCGCACCTGGGCCTTGCTGGATCGGGCGCTCCAGCAGCCGGCCGCCGCCCCGCTGTCCGCCGCGCTGGACCGCTGGGTGCCGAGGGCGCTGCGTGGTAACCCAACGCAATGATCGCGAAACCCCGCACCGCCATGGTCCTCGCCGCTGGCCTTGCCACGCGCATGCGGCCGCTGACCGACCATACCGCCAAGCCGCTGCTGACCCTCGGGGGCCAAACGCTGCTGGACCACGCGCTCGACCGGCTGCATGAGGTCGGGGTCAAAACGGTGGCGGTCAACGCATTCTGGCAGGCAGACAAAGTCGCCGCCCATCTTGCCGCCCGTGCCAACCCGCCGGGGACCGTGTTCAAACAAGAATCGACCTTGCTCGACACCGGCGGCGGGGTGCGCAACGCGTTGGACGTGCTCGGCCCCGACCCGTTCTACGTCATCAACGGCGACGCGGTGTGGCTCGACGGCCCGTCCCCCGCGCTGGGTCGGCTGGCCCAGGCCTGGAACGACGACATCGACGCCGTGCTGCTGTTGCAGCGTACCGTCGCCATCCAGGGGGAGGTCGGGCGCGGCGATTTCACCCTCGACCCCCAAGGTATCCCGCGCCGCCGGCAGGAGCGGGAGATCGCCCCCTACCTCTTCGCCGGGGTGCAACTGATGCACCCGCGCCTGCTGGACGGCATGCCCGATGGCGCGTTCAGCACCAACCTCGCCTGGAACCGCGCCTTGGACGCGGGGCGCTTGAGGGCGGTGGTGCACGATGGCCACTGGTTCCATCTGTCGACGCCGCCGGACCTCGCGGAGGCCGAGAGATGGCCCTGGCACTGAACCTTTTCACCATCCCCCCGCACGTCCCGTTCCTGGACGCGCTGGCGGCCGACTGGCTGGCACGCGAGGCGGACCCGGTCAGACGCGCTAATGGCTTGATTCTCCTGCCCACCAAGCGCTCCGCCCGCTCGCTGGCCGAGGCCTTCCTGCGCCTGTCCGACGGTGCGCCGCTGCTGCTTCCCCGTATCACCGCCCTCGGCGCGCTGGACGAGGCGCCCTTGGCGCTGGCCGGCGCGCTCGACCTGCCGCCCGCCGTCGAGCCCATGCGGCGCCTGTCGGTGCTGACGCAGATGATCCTGCGCATGAACGGCGTCAACGGCGCACCCACCGGGGCAGACCGAGCGTGGTTGCTGGCGCGGGAGCTGGCGACGCTGATGGATGAGGCGGAACGGGCCGAGATCGATCTTTCCCGAACGCTCCCCGACGCCGCCGATCCCGCCTTCGCGCAGCACTGGGCGGAGACGCTGAAGTTTCTGCACATCGTGACCGCCATCTGGCCCGATTGGCTGGCGGAGAACGGGCTGACGAACCCGGCGGCGCGCCAGATCGCGCTGCTGAACGCCCAGGCCGAGGCGTGGCAATCCGATCCGCCCCCGCACCCCGTCCTGATTGCCGGCACCACCGCCGGCGTCCGCGCTGTCGCCCGCCTGTTGTCGGTGGTCGCTCGGCTGCCGAAAGGGCAGGTGGTGTTCCCCGCGCTGGACATGGGCATGGACCCGGCCGCGTGGGACGCGATCGAGGAATCGCACCCACAGGCCGGGCTGCAGCGCTTGTTGCACGGGCTGGGCGCCACGCGCGGCGATGTGCGGCCCTGGCCGGCGGATCCGGAAAGCGCCGTGCCCGACACAAGATTTCCCCTGCTGTCCCGCGCGTTGTTGCCCGCCAAATCACTGTCCGCCTGGCGTGTCGTTCCCGGCGAAGAACCACCGACCCTCGATGGCCTATGGCGCCTGACCGCCTCCGACCAGCAGGAGGAAGCCGACGCCATCGCCGTGGTCCTGCGCGACGCGCTGGAAACCCCCGGTGCCCGCGCCGCTTTGATCACCCCGGACCGCCTGCTGGCCAACCGCGTCGCCGCCGCTTTGCTGCGCTTCGGCGTGGTGGCCGACGACAGCGCGGGCGAGGCTTTGGTCGATTCCCCTCCCGCCGTGTTCCTGCGCCTGATGATCCGCGCGGTGGCGGAGGGGTTGGCGCCGGTGCCGCTGCTGGCGCTGCTGAAACACCCGCTGACGGCCGTCGGGCTGTCTCCGGCCGCCTGCCGCCGTGGGGCGCGGGCGCTGGAACTGGCGTGCCTCAGGGGGCCTCGGCCGGGTCCAGGCATCGCCGGCATCCGCTTGGCGCTGGACAAGTCCAAGACCGGCCCGGGCGTGCACGACTTCTGGGCACGCGTGGAAAAATGCCTGGAACCTGTCTTTCGCATTCAGTCCGCCGCCGTCGTGGACCCTACCGAGGCCCTGACCGCCGTCATCGAGGCAGCCGAACGATTGGCGGCCACCGATGAGGACACTGGCCCCGCCCGACTGTGGTCCGGCGAGGAAGGGGAAGCGCTGGCGGAAAGGCTGTCCGAGGTCCTCGCGGCGCTGCCCGGCATGCCCGACCAGCGCCGCGCCGTGCTGCCTGGCCTGCTCGACGCGGTGCTGCAAGGCGGTGTGGTGCGCGACCGGCGCGCGCTCAGGGGCCGCGACGGTGCGTTGCACCCCCGTGTGTTCATCTGGGGCCTGCTCGAGGCGCGGTTGCAAAGCGTGGACCTGATGGTCCTCGGAGGCTTGGTTGAGACGGTCTGGCCCCCCCGCCACCGACCCCGGCCCCTGGCTGTCGCGCCCCATGCGGGTGGATGTGGGACTGCCATCCCCCGAGGAAATCGTCGGCCAGGCCGCCCACGATTTCCTTGCCATCGCCTGCGCCGCTCGGACGGTCGTGCTGTCCTGCCCCACTCGCCGCGACGGCGCGCCCGCCGTGCCCGCGCGCTGGCTGACCCGGCTGGAGATGTTCCTCGCCGGCCGGAATATGGCCCTGCCGTCCCACCCCGCCGCCGCCTGGGTGCGGGCACTGGACCTGCCGGATGGGGGGCCTCGGGCGGTGCGTCCGCCGGAACCGCGCCCCGCCGTCGCGCTGCGCCCCCGCCGCCTGAGCGTCACGGAAATCGAGACCTGGCTGCGTGATCCCTACGCCATCTATGCCAAGCACATCCTGAGGTTGACTGCCCTAAAGCCGCTGGACGAGGCGACCGATGCGTCCGACTACGGGTCGCTGGTGCATGCCGGGATGCACCACTTCCTCCAGGATGCCGCTGGGCGCTGGCCCGCCGACGCGCCGGACCGTTTGCGGCGGGCCATGGACAAGGCGCTGCGGGAGGCCGGGTTGCGCCCGGCGTTGCAGGCGTGGTGGAAGCCGAGACTGGACCGCATCGCCGCCTGGGTGGCGGAGGTCGACGCCAATCGCCGCGCCGTGTCCCCCCCCGTCGCGATCAAAGCCGAGGCCCCTGGCCGGCTCGATCTGACCGGTGCCGGCGGCGCGTTTCGGTTGACGGGCCGAGCGGACCGGATCGATCGGCGGGCGGATGGCACGCTGGCGATTGTCGATTACAAGACCGGATCGGTACCGTCCCAGTCCTCGGTCGATGCCGGACTGGCGCCGCAGTTGCCGCTGGAGGCGGCAATGGCCGCCGCCGGCGCGTTCGGTCCGGATGTGGCGGGCCCGGCGACGGAACTGATCTACTGGCATTTGACCGGCGGCGCCTCGGCCGGGGAGGTGCGGACGCTGTTCAAAGGCGATGCCGCACAGACCCAGGCAGCGTCGGCGGCGGCGCTGGATCGGTTGCGGGACCTGATCGATGCGTTCGACGCTGAGGCACGGGCTTACCTGTCGCACCCGCATCCTGGCCAGGCACCCAGGTTCTCCGACTATGCTCAGTTGGCGCGGGTTGCGGAATGGTCGGCGGCTGGGGAGGCGGGGGAGTGAGACCACCAGATCGAACATTGGTTTCACGGCCCGTTCTTTCATCGTCATGCCGGCCCTCGGGTCAAGCCCGCGGACAGGCTCCGCCGGTATCCAGGACTTGCAAGGTCGCAACGTCCAAAGACGTGGATACCGGCCTGCGCTGGGATAACGATGTTGAAGCGCCGCTGCGTCGCCGGTTGGGGTTGCCGGTATGAGCGCATCCGAATCCCCCCGCGCCCGCGCCAACCGTACACAGCTGGAGGCCTCCGACCCGGAGGTGTCCGCCTTCGTCGCCGCGTCCGCCGGGTCGGGGAAAACCAAACTCCTGACCGATCGCCTGTTGCGGTTGATGCTCACCGATGGGGTGCGGCCGGAGCGCATCCAGTGCCTCACCTTCACCAAAGCCGCTGCCGCGGAGATGTCCCTCCGCCTGCAACGGCTGCTCGGGCGCTGGGTCACGCTGGACGACGCGGCGCTGGACCGGGAATTGGGCAACCTCGCGCTCACACTCACGCCAAAATTAAGGGAAACCGCCCGCGCGTTGTTTGCCCGCGTGCTGGACCTGCCGGGCGGGATGCGGATCGGCACCATCCACGCCTTCTGCCAATCCCTGCTGCGCCGCTTCCCGTTGGAGGCCGCGTTGTCCCCCCACTTCCAACTCGTTGATGACCGCGACGCCGAGGACGCGCTGACCGAGGCCCGCGAGTCCATGCTGGCCCGCGCCGAGGACGGCCATTTGGAAACCGCGCTGCGGACCCTCGCCGGCCTCGCCACGGCGGATCAGTTCGGGAACCACGTCAAAGCTTTGATGGCGGACCGCGACCGGCTGGCGGCGGCGTTAAACCACCCAAACCTGGCGGCCGCGCAACGACGCGCCCTCGGCGTCACGGCAAGCAGCGAGGCCGAGGTTCTGACCACCGCCGTCAACTGGCAAGCCGAACCTCAACTCCGCGACGCCGCTCATATCGTAGCCGCCCTAGGCGCCAAAGTCGTGAAAGAGCGCGCCGGGGAGATCCTCGGCTGGCTCAGCCTGGAGGCGGAAGACCGCGCGGAAAATTGGGAGATCTGGCACAAACTATACACCATCGCGGACGGCAGCGTCCGCAAGCCGGGCGGCTTCGTCAGCAAGGCCGTGACCGACAAGCACCCCGATCTGGCGGATGTTTTCATCCGGGAGGGGCAACGCATCGTCGCCATGCAGGACCAACTCCGAGCGCTGAAGGTGGCGGAGGTCTCCGCCGCGCTGCTGACCCTGGCGTCGCCGGTCCTGCACGCCTACGCCGCGCATAAAGATCAGTCGGGCCTGCTGGATTACGCCGATTTGATCGTTCGCACCTCCGCCCTGCTGATCGACCCCGGCGCCGCCTGGGTGCTGTACAAGCTGGACGGCGGCATCGACCATTTGCTGCTGGATGAGGTGCAGGACATCGCCCCGCAGCAGTGGAACATCGCCCACTCCCTGACGGACGAGTTCTTCGCTGGCCTCGGTGCTCGGGAGCAGCGCCGCACGGTGTTCGCGGTGGGCGACCGCAAGCAGTCGATCTTCGGGTTCCAGGGCGCGGACGTGCAGACGTTCGAAACGTCCCGCCGCAAGATCGAAACAAAAGTCCGAGCGGCGGAGGAGACCTTCAAAGACCTGACGCTTGACGTGTCGTTCCGCTCCACACGGCCGGTGCTGGGTTTGGTGGACGCGGTGTTCCTCGATCCCGCCGCGGCGGCGGGCGTCGTCCACCCCGGCGAAGTCCTCACCCACCTCGCCGATCGCGCCGGCCACGCCGGGTCGGTGGAGCTATGGCCGCTGGCGCCGCTGCCGTTGGAAGAAAAACCGGAAGCGTGGTCGGTGCCGGAGACCAACCAGGGCCAGACCACCACCCGCCGCATGCTGGCTGAGCGGCTGGCGGACTGGATCAAATGCCAGACTGACGGCTCGGTCATGCTCGAAAGCCAGGGTCGTCCCCTGGCTCCCGGTGACGTCATGGTGCTGGTGCGGCGGCGGGAGGCTTTCGCGACCGCTTTGGTGCGTGAACTGAAGGCGCGCGGCGTGCCGGTGGCAGGTCTGGACCGCATGGTGCTGACGGAGCAGCCGGCGGTGCAGGATCTCATGGCGCTGGCTGACGCGCTGCTGCTGCCCGACGACGACCTGACGTTTGCCTGCGTGCTGACCAGCCCGCTGGGCGGGCTGAACGACGACGACCTGATGAAGCTGGCGATCGGCCGCACCGGTTCTTTGGCCGGGGCTTTGCGTTCCCGAGCGGATGAAAACCCGCATTGGCGCAGGGCGTGGGACTTCTTCGCCACGCTGCTCTCCCGCGTCGATTACGCCACCCCCTATGCCCTGTTGGCCGAGGCGCTGGGGGCGTTGGGCGGCCGCGCCCGTCTGTTCGCTCGGTTGGGGCCGGAGGCGGCGGAACCCATCGCCGAGTTGCTGAACGCCGCGCTGACCTACAGCGCCATCCATCCTCCGTCGTTGCAAGGTTTTCTTCACTGGATCCGCCGCTCGGGCGCCGAGGTGAAGCGCGAGGCCGAAGCCGCCGGCGATCTGGTGCGGGTGATGACGGTGCACGGCGCCAAGGGGTTGCAGGCGCCGCTGGTGATCCTGCCCGACACCACCGCGCTGCCGCCCGACGAGTCCGGCGTTATCTGGGCCGAGGACCCGGCCGGGGGCCTCGTGCCCTTCTGGTCCCCCAACAAGGATTTGCGCTGCGCGGCGGTGGACCGCGTCCGGACCGAAGCCGCCCAGCGGCGCATGGAGGAATACAACCGCCTGCTCTACGTCGCGCTAACACGGGCTGAGGACCGGCTGGTGGTCTGCGGCTGGCAGCCCGGGCGGACGTTGAACGACGCGAGTTGGTACAGCCTGGTGAAGCGCGGCTTCGAGGCTTTGCCGGCCGAGCGGGAGGCGTTCGGGGAATGGGGGGATGTCCTGCGCGTGTCGTCGGAGCAGATCGCCGACCCGGAAAAGCCGCGCGCGGTTAGCGCCGGTCCGGTGGCGCCTTTGTTGCCGCCCTGGATCGGCCGAGCCCCCGACTGGCGCTCGGCGCCCGCCCCGGCCGAACCCGCTCGCCCGCAGCCCTTGGCTCCCAGCCGGCCTGACGGCGTCGCGCTTGGTACAGTCCCCGCCGCGGCCTCACCGTTGTCCGAACGGATGGGGGCGGGGGACCGGTTCCTGCGCGGCCAGTTGATCCACGGGCTGCTGCAACATCTCCCCGAGTTGCCGCCGTCGGATCGCGCCGAGGCCGCGCGCCGTTACCTGGACCGACCCGGAAACGGCCTGCCAGCGGGATCGGCCCCGTCCGTCGTGGCCGAAATCATGCGCATCCTGGACCACCCCGAACTGGCGCCGTTGTTCGCCCCCGGCAGCAAGGCCGAGGTCCCCCTGACCGGCGTTGTCGAAGGCCACGTGGTCGGCGGGCTGGTGGACCGGCTGGCGGTGCTGCCGGACCGAGTCCTGCTGGCGGACTTCAAAACCAACCGCCGGCCGCCCGATTCGGTGGCCGAAACCCCGGTGCTGTACCTCCGTCAGATGGCGCTGTATCGCGCGGTTTTGCAGGCGATTTTCCCGGATCGGCGCGTCGTCTGCGCTCTGGTCTGGACCCGCGACGCGCGGGTTGCCATCCTGCCGGACGAGATCCTCGATCAGCATACGACCAGACCCGAGTCCGAAGCGGCCTGAGCCTGCGCCGCTTGCCCCCACCTAACGCCCAACGCAACCCAAATGAGGTTTCCAAATGAACGACAACACCAAAGCCGTCACCGACGATAGCTTCGCGACCGATGTCGTGGCGGCCAGCGCGTCCGGCCCCGTGCTGGTGGATTTCTGGGCGGAGTGGTGCGGCCCCTGTAAGATGATCGGCCCGGCCCTGGAAGAGATCGCGGGCGAGCTGGCTGGGAAGCTGACCGTCGCGAAGGTCGATATCGACGACAATCCGATGTCGCCCGGGAAGTTCGGGGTGCGCGGCATCCCCACGCTGCTGATCTTCAAGGGCGGCGTGCCGGTTGCCACGCAGGTCGGCGCGCTGCCGAAGGCGCGGTTGAAGGCGTGGATCGAAAGCAACCTCTGATCAAGGGGAATTGCATTGGGGAGGCCCATCGCACTTGACCCACACGGGGCCATGGCTCTTGATCGGGTCCACCCGTATCAGGACCCAATTCCATGGCCCCGCGCCCCTTTACCCTCAGCGTCCCCGACGCCGCGATCGCGGACCTGAAGACGCGTCTGGCGCTGACGCGGTTCCCCGACGCGGCGCCCGGTGAGCCCTGGGCGTTCGGCACCAGCGTGCCGTATGCGCGGGAGCTGGTGGCTTACTGGCAGAGCCAGTTCGATTGGCGGGCGCAGGAAGCGGCGCTGAACGCGTTCCCGCAGTTCAAGGTCGCGCTGCATGGCATCGACCTGCATTACCTGCACGTCCCGGGGAAGGGGCCGAACCCCAAACCGTTGCTGCTGTTGCACGGCTGGCCGGGGTCGGTGTTCGAGTTCCTCGACATTATCCCGCGTTTGACCGATCCGGCCGCCTTTGGCGGCGATCCGGCCGACGCGTTCACGGTCATAGCGCCGTCACTGCCGGGGTATGGGCTGTCGTTCGCGCCGGGGCAGAAACGGTTCGCCGTGCCCGACATCGCCGCCTGTGCGCACGACCTGATGACCCAGACGCTCGGTTTTTCGAAATTCGCGGTGCAGGGCGGCGACTGGGGGGCATCCATCGCCTCGGTGCTTGGTTACGCCTACCCATCGTCGGTGTATGGCATCCACATAAACCTGCTGATGGTGCCGCGCGAGCGTCCCGCCGGCAAGGAACTGACCATCGCCGAGAACCAGTATGCCGAAGACCTGATGGAATGGATGCGGGAGGAAACCGGTTATCAACAGATCCAGGGCACCAAACCGCAAACCCTGGCGTTCGGCCTGACAGACTCGCCCGCGGGCCTTGCCGCCTGGATCGCGGAAAAATTCCGCTCCTGGTCCGATTGCGGCGGCGTGCCGGAGAATGCGGTCAGCCGGGACCGTATGCTGGGCAATATCGCGCTTTACTGGTTCACCGGGGCCATCGGATCGTCGTTCTGGCCCTATTACGGGCGGCTGCATGCGCCATGGCCGATACCGCGCGGCGAAACGATCGATGTGCCCACCGGCTATGCGGAATTCCCGAAGGAGATCGTGCGCCCACCGCGCTCGATCGCCGAGAAGGTGTACGCCAATATCCAACGATGGACCGTCATGAAAAAAGGCGGCCACTTCGCGGCCATGGAACAACCCGCCGCGCTCGCCCAGGAGATCCAGGACTTCTTCCGTCCTCTACGATAACGAATAGGAACGTACTCCATGCCTCAACACGACGGCCTGCGCTTCGGCATCTTCCTGGCGCCATTCCACCGCACGGGGGACAATCCGACCCTCGCGCTGGATCGCGATCTGGAGCTGATCCAGTGGCTCGATCACCTCGGCTACGATGAGGCCTGGATCGGGGAGCATCACTCCGCCGGCTGGGAAATCATCGCATCCCCGGAGATCTTCATCGGGGTCGCCGCCGAGAAGACCAAGCACATCCGGCTGGGGTCGGGCGTCACCAGCCTGCCGTACCACCACCCGCTGATGGTGGCGCAGCGCTTCGTGCAGCTCGATCACATGACCCGCGGGCGCGCCATGCTGGGCTGCGGGCCGGGCGCGCTGGCCTCGGACGCCTACATGATGGGCATCAACGCCGACACCCAGCGGCCGCGCATGGACGAATCCCTCGGCGCCATCATGGCGCTGCTGCGTTGCGAGGAACCGGTCAACATCAAGTCCGACTGGTTCGAGTTGAACGACGCCCGCCTGCACCTGAAACCTTGGACAAAGGGCGGCTTCCCGGTCGCGGTCGCCAACGTCACGACCCCCGCCGGGGCGCGCGCCGCCGGCAAGCACGGCGTGGGCCTGCTATCGATCGGCGCCGGGCTGCCGGGCGGACAGGCCATGCTGGCTGAAAGCTGGAAGGTCGCGGAAGCCGAGGCCAAAGCCTATGGGAAAACGGTCAGCCGCGATAACTGGCGCCTTGTGGTAAATATGCACTGCGCCGAGGACGACGAGCAGGCCATGCGCGACTGCCGCCTCGGCGAACGCCTGGAAACCCAAACCTACTTCTCCGAGACGCTCGGACGCCCGCCCATGCGCAGCGAGAACCCGCTGGCCGAAGGCCTCGCCAACGGCACCACGCTGGTCGGTAATCCCGACACCATCGCCGAGGGTATCGAGCGGCTGCTGAAGCATACCGGCGGCGGCGCGGGGGCGGTGCTGTTCCGGTCCCACGAATGGGCCAATCGCAAGGCGACGCTGGAAAGCTACGAGCTGTTCGCCCGCTGGGTCATGCCCCGCTTCCAGGGCAGCATTGACCAGCCGATCGCGTCCCGCAACTGGGCCAGCGACAACCGCGGCGGCATCTTCGCTCCGGCGATCGGTGCGCTGAAGAAGGCGTTCACCGATGCGGGGCAGGAGGCGCCGGATCTGGTGCGGTTCCAGCTGCATACGGGGAAGACCGAACTCTAGCCCCTGTAAGGCCGGACGCCGGGGGCCACATCGGGGTGGCTTTCGGCGCCGGCTGGGACGTTGTGCGGATCGACCTGCTTGAACCCGTACGACGCAATACAGCGACCCAGCACCGCGCGGCGGTTCATTTCGTTGACAATGTCGCCGCCGCCGTAGCCGATGCGCTTGGGGGCGTTGCATTCGTAGACGGCATCGGCGAATTCTCCGGACCGTTCCCCGTCTTTGATCCAGACGGGCTGGCAGCCCATCACGGCGCCGGCCATAAGCATCGGCAAAGCAAATTTGCGGAGGGCGTGGGTAGGCATGCCGGATTTCCTCCCGAACAATGGCTCACCCGGTATATTTGGTCGCACCCACCCGCTCGCAAGTTCCCTCGCGGCTGGGGGCTGCTCTACCACAGCCAAGACTCGACGTTCGGGTAGGGCTGGCTGTTGGACGACAGTTTGATCCCCTTGGCGCACCGGATAATGAGCCAGACGCAAACGAAAATCAGAATGGGGATGCCGATGAGGATGAACACGGCGATCAGCCCGATCGCACCGTATAATAAGCTGATCCAGAACGTACGGATCTGAAACCGGTAATGCGTTGCCGCCCAGGGCGCGGCACCGTTCAGGTTGACGTAGGCCATGATGACGCCGACCAGGCTGGTGATGCCGACCAGGAGCCCGCCGAGATACAGGATGTAAATGATCATCGGCGTATCGTCGCGCGCAACAGGTTGGGCAAATGCGGGCGTCAAATCGCTCGGCATCGTATCACTTCCCCTGTTTCGCAGCCCGTTCAATGGCTTCGGTGATGAAACGCCGAGCCTCGGTGGCGTCGCCCCAGCCGATGATTTTGACCCATTTGCCGGGTTCGAGGTCTTTGTAGTGCTCAAAGAAGTGCTGAATCTGCTCCAGCGTGATCTGCGGCAGGTCGGTGTAGTTGTGCACGTTCAGATAGCGCTGCGTCAGCTTGGGAGAGGGGACGGCGATGATCTTCTCATCGCCGCCGCCGTCGTCGTTCATCTTCAGCACGCCGACCGGCCGGACGTTGATGACCGCACCTGGGAAGATGGGTCTTGTGTTGGCGATCAGCACGTCGATCGGGTCCCCGTCGTCCGACAGCGTGTGCGGCACGAAGCCGTAATTGCCGGGGTAGCGCATCGGGGTGTGCAGGAATCGATCCACCACCAGGGTGCCGGCGTCCTTGTCCAACTCATACTTGATCGGCTCCCCGCCGATGGGGACCTCCACGATGACGTTGATATCGTCCGGCGGGTTGATACCGATCTTGATAGCCTCGATGCGCATGGATGTGTGGCTCCGGTCAGGTGCCCACGCCGAAATCGATGAGCTGGCGCAGCACCTCCCCGCCTTTTAGCTTGGCGTAGCCTTCGTTGATATCGTCCAATTTGATATGGCTGGTGATGAGGTGGTCGAGCTTCAGGTCGCCCTTCTTCCAGGCGTTCAGCAGCTTGGGCATGTCGACCCGGAAGCGGTTGCTGCCCATGGACGAGCCCTGGATTTTCCGTTCCCGCAGGAAATCGTAGCCGTTCAGCTCGATTTTGACGCCGAAGGGCACCATGCCGATGATGGTCGCGGTGCCGCCCGCACGCAGGCACTGGAAGCTCTGCTCGGCCGTCAGCTTCATGCCCACGGCTTCGAACGCGTATTCCACGCCGCCGCCGGTCAGGTCCTTGATCGCCTCGACGGGGTCGACGTTGCTGGCGTTGATGACGTCGGTGGCGCCCATCAGCCTGGCGACGTCGAGCTTGGAGGATCGCGTGTCGATCGCGATGATCCGGTCGGCGCCGGCGATGGCGGCGGCGTTCACCGCCGACAGGCCGATGCCGCCGCAACCGAACACGGCAACGGTCGCGCCGGCCGGCACCCGGGCGGTGTTCATCACCGCGCCCGCGCCCGTCATCACGCCGCAGCCAACGATGCAGCCGATGGTGAGGGGGATGTCATCCGCGATCTTCAACACCGCGTTCTCATGCACCAGCATCTGCTCGGCGAAGGACGACAGATTGGCGAACTGGCCCACCGGCTTGCCGTTCCAGAACATGCGTTTCGCCTTGCCGGGGGGCATTTTGACGTTGGTGTTGCTGCAAAGTTGCGGGCGGCCGGTGTTGCAATACTCACAGGTGCCGCAGAAGACGGACAGGCAGGTGATCACCCGGTCGCCTTTCTTGCAGTAGGTGACCTCGGACCCGACGGCTTCGACCACGGCGGAGGATTCGTGCCCGAGCACGATGGGGGCTTCGGCGGGGTAGAGGCCTTCGAGGAAATGAAGGTCGCTGTGGCAGAGGCCGGCGTAGGCGGTGTTCAGCAGGACCTCATGCGGGCCCGGTTTGGCGACCTCGAGGGTCTCGATGGTCATGGGGGTGTTAGCTGCATGGAAGACGGCGGCGCGCATTTTCTGGGTTCCCTCTGGTGAGTGGTTGGGGGGACGGTATGGGGTAGGGTAAGGGGGCGTCAATTGGGGGACGTGGAATGACCGAGCCTGGTGTGAAGTGGCCGGGCTTCGATCTCCGGAAAGCGGGAAGCGCGGACAGCGTGGGCGCTGCCGAGCGTATGCACGCCGACGGGCAGTACCTGTTGGATCGTCCGCATTTTTCACACAAGAATTCTGATAGGCTCGCGGTTCCATTTCTCTTCCCCTCACCCGCCCTTCCGTGTCCCCCATCCGCATGGCACCCTCCGCCCATGCGCATCCACCTGCAGAACCCCATCGACGACCCGCTGTTCCACTTCTCTCGCGCCATGTGGGACGCGGCCGCCGTAAAAACCGGGGACATTAACCACCACGTCACCATCGGCTCCACGGAAACGGACTTCGCTACCGCCATGGCCGAAGCCGAGGCGCTGGTCTGCGACGCCGGTATCGTGAAAGCGCATTTCCCCTGCCCCGCCCCGCATTTGAAACTGCTGTTCGTCACCAACGCCGGCCTCGACCGCCTCGCCCTCTACGACTGGCTCCCCCCAAACACCGCCTTGATGAACAACCGCGGTACCCACGCGGCCAAATCCGGGGAGTTCGGCATCATGGCGGTGCTGATGCTCGCCAACCGGGTGCCGGAGATGGTGACGCACCAGCGCGCCGGCCGCTGGCAGAAACTTTGGGGCGCCGTCCTAAGCGGCCGCAAAATCACCATCGTGGGCCTCGGAACCCTCGGCGGCGCCGTCGCCGAACAGGCACAGCGGTTCGGCCTGAACGTCACTGGCGTCCGAACCACCGCGACCCCGCACCCACATTGCGAACAAACCATCGCCATCGACGCGCTCGACGAAAAACTGCCGGACACAGAATTCCTGGTCCTCGCCTGCCCCCTGACCGACCGCACACGCGGCCTGATGGACCGAAACCGCCTCAACCTTCTGCCGCGAGGCGCCGGGATCGTGAACATCGGCCGAGGCGAACTCGCCGACCAGGACGCGATCTGCGACCTTCTGGACAACGGCCACCTCTCCGGCGCGGTGCTGGACGTGTTCACCCCCGAACCCATCCCGGAGGGCCACCGCCTCTGGACCACGCCCAACCTGGTGATCAGCCCGCACACCGCCGCCGACGACCCGGCGACCTACAACAAGCGCAGCCTGGACATCTTCCTGGCGAACCTCAAAGCATACCAGGCGCGCCAGCCCCTCCCCAACCTGTTCGACATAGAACGCGGCTACTGAAAGGCTCCCCACCCATGAAACATTACCTCTTCCCCCAGGCCGCCGGCATCGACACGCTGGAGCTGCGCGACGCCCCGATGCCGAAACCCGGCCGAGGCCAAATTCTGGTCAAAATGCGCGCCGCCAGCCTCAACTACCGCGACCTCAACGTCGCCGCTGGCCGCGCCGCGAGAGGCACCCTGCCCCCGAACCTGGTCCCCCTGTCGGATGGCGCGGGGGAGGTCGTGGAACTCGGCCCCGACGTCACCCGCGTCAAAACCGGCGACCGCGTGGCAGGCCTCTTCATGCAAAACTGGCTCGGCGGCGACATGGAGCCTTACCACGTGGACAGTTCCCGAGGCGGCGCCATCGACGGCGTGCTGGCGGAATACGTGGTCTTCGACCAGGACGGGGTAGTGCATCTGCCGGCGCATCTGTCGTTCGAGGAAGGCGCCACCCTCCCCTGCGCCGGGGTCACCGCCTGGAACGCGCTCTACGCCGGCAAATCCCTACGAAGCGGTGAAAGCGTGCTGATCCTCGGCACCGGTGGCGTGTCCATCTTCGCCCTGCAATTCGCCCACGCGGCCGGCGCCCGCGTGATCGGCACGTCGTCGTCGGATGACAAGCTGGCACGGGTGAAAGCCCTCGGCGCCTCCGACGGGATCAACTACCGGCAGCACCCGGAATGGCAGGAACAAGTCCAGGCCCTGACCAACGGCCGCGGCGTCGATCACGTGGTGGAGGTCGGCGGCGCCGGCACCCTCGCCCGATCGGTGGAGGCCGCGCGCATCGGCGGGCAGGTGCACCTCATCGGGGTGCTGACGGGCGGGGAGATCAATCCCACACCGATTCTGCGTCGCAACACTGTGTTACGCGGAATTTACGTCGGCTCCCGCCAGATGTTCCAGGCGATGAACGCCGCCATCGCGCTGCATGGCATTTGCCCCGTCATCGACCGCATCTTCGACTTCGGGCAGGCACGCGAAGCCTACCACCACCTGAAAGGCCAAACCCATGTCGGCAAGGTCGTGATCCGCATCGCGTGACAAAACAGGGACTTGCGGAACGCCACGAACCGGGCGACGTTTCACCCTGAAGAAATAGGGAGAAACGCCGATGGAATTCGGCATGTTCCATGAGTTCCAGCGCCGGCCCGGTCAGTCCGAGGCCGACGCCTTTACCGAGTCGTTCGACCTGGTGGACGCCGCGGAGACGACCGGCCTGGATGTGATGTGGCTGGCGGAACTGCATACCTCCCCCGAACGGTCCGTCCTGGCCGCGCCGCTGAGCATCGCCAGCGCCATCGCCACCCGCACCAAGCGGATGAAAGTCGGCATCGCCGTGCAGGTGCTGCCGCTGTGCCACCCGCTGCGCGTCGCCGAGGAAGCCGCCACCGTCGATCACATCAGCCACGGCCGGCTGATCTTCGGCATCGGCCGCAGCGGCTTCCCCCGCACCTACCAGGCCTACGGCATCTCCTACGCCGAAAGCCGCGAACGTTTCGCCGAGGTGACCGAGATCATCAAGCGCGCCTGGACGCAGGAGTCGTTCTCCGTCCACGGCAAATTCTACAACTTCGAAGACATCCATCTGGTGCCGAAGCCGTATCAGAAGCCTTACCCGGAGCTGCGCATCGCGGTGAACAGCGCCGATACCTTCATTGAAACCGGCGCCCTTGGCATGCCCATCTTCGTCGCCACCCGCCTGGGCGATCTGAACGAACTGGTGCCCAATCTGCGCGCCTACCGCGCAGCCTGGGAAGCCGCCGGCCACCCCGGCCACGGCAAGGTCTATCTGCGCGTCCCCGTCTACGTCGCCGCGACCGAGAAGCAGGCGCTGGAGGAACCACGGGAAAGCGTCATGCATTTCTACAAATACCTGGGACAGCGGATCGAAGCCTCCGCCGCGCAGGAGGGTGCGCGCGCCATCGAAAACCGCGCCGAACGCGGTCAGCGGCTGCAATCCATCGATTACGATGAGGTGATCAAAAGCAAGATCGTCGTCGGCACCCCCGCCATGGTCACCGATCGTCTCGGCCAATTGCGGGAGGAACTCGGGCTGTCCGGGATTCTGGCGGAGCTGAACTGTGGGATGCAAATTCCGGCACCGCGGGTGCTGAATTCGTTGCAGATGATGTGCAGCGAGGTGACGCCACGGTTCAAGTGACTGGGATTCAGGTGACCCGCCCCGCCTATTATCAGCAGCAGCGGCATGACATGCGCGCCTATCTGCCGGAAAACCCCCGGCGGGTTTTGGAAATAGGCTGCGGCGAGGGGGCATTTATCGCCGGCATCGAAGGTGCGGCGGAAAAATGGGGCATCGAACCAAACCCGGCAGCGGCACAGGTCGCCGCCGGCCGGCTGGACCGCGTGCTCACCGGACGGTTCGACGCGGTCGCGGACCAGCTCCCCAAGCAGTATTTCGACCTGGTCGTTTGCAACGACGTGATCGAGCACATGGAGGATCACGACCGCTTCCTGCGCGACATCCGCGCGTATATCGCCGAGGGCGGGGTGCTGGTTGGTTCCGTTCCCAACATGCGGAACTACAAGGTGCTGTTCGATCTGCTGTTCCTCGGAGATTGGCGCTACCAGGACAGCGGCATCATGGACCGCACTCATTTACGCTTTTTCACCAAGGCCAGTTTGCAGCGCAGCATAACCGGCGCCGGTTACCGCGTTGAAGTCCTGCGCGGCATGAACGGCAGCCTGTCCCCAGGACGGACAAAATGGGCCTGGCCGCGCTTTTTGTTTGGTTGCATATGGATTGCCGTGACCCTTGGCGGTGCGCGCGATATTATTCCGGATCAGTTTGGATTTCTCGCATCACCAGGCTTGACGCCGCCTTCCGGATAGGCCAAGGTTTCCGGCAAGAGGTCGTCGAACCTCTACTTTTTAACTCTAAGCGCGCCGGCCGAGCATGTCTCTGGCCGGCGTTTGTATTTCTGCGGCGGCGTCGAGGATTTGTTGGACGGTAATGTCCTCCATCCGACCGCTTGCCGCGATCACGGCTTTCGCGCGTGGACCGGCCGGGCCGTATTCCGCGGCGCTGGTGGGGCCGAACAGGCCGATCGTCGGTGCTCCGGCGGCTGCGGCAAGATGCATCAACCCGGAGTCGTTCCCAACGAAAAGAGACGTGCGCGCCAGCACGGCGGCAATTTCGGGAAGCGACAGGTTACCGACCAGATCGATCGAGCCCGGCAACGCGGCCAACAGCGGCGCGGTCATGGCCCGTTCGGTGTTCCCCGGGCCGGCGATCACCACGGCCTGTGCGTTGCCGCCGGACAGCGCCTGAAACGCGGCGGCAAAGCGTTCCACCGGCCAGATTTTGGGGAGCCAGTTCGCCGTAGGGGCCAGCGCTATGACCGGCCGGTCCGATGGCACAAGGCTTGCCGCCTTTGCTCGATCCTCCGCCGCCGTCCACACCACCGGCAGCGGCGGCGGACTTAAGCCCAGGACCGCTGCCAGTTGTTCGATCTTGTGCCCCGCCGACCGCCGCATCACCGCTCGGCGCCGCGTCGGCACCAGCCAGGACAAAGCGGAGCCTCTGATATCCACGACCAGATCCCACCAGGTGGTCGCCACCGAAGCCCACAACGGCAACCAATGCCGGCCCATCTGCCGCTTCTCCAACGCGATGGTGCGCTCGCGCAGCGGCATGCGCGCGAACAACCCAGCCGCCACCGGCCCGCACACCACGGTGATGCGCGCATCGGGGAAAATCCGGATCAGGTGGTCCAGCAGCCCCGTGGACAGGACCGCGTCGCCGAGACGATTGGAGGTAACGAACAGGATGCGCATGCTGGGACGGCATTAGCAGCGCGGCACGCGTTTGACGACGGGGCCGCGGTTGGGCAGCTTCGCCCCCGACGATACCAGTGAGGATGCGAACATGTCCGACGAAACCATGGTGGCCCTCGGGGAAGATTTCCCGGAGCTGCGCGAATCCGTCAGGCGCATCTGCGCCAAATACCCCGGCACCTACTGGGCGGGGCTGGAGGATGAGCAAGCCTACCCCACCGCGTTCGTCGACGAACTGACGCAGGCCGGGTTCCTCGGCGCGCTGATCCCCGAGGAATACGGCGGCTCCGGCCTGCCGGTGCGGGCGGCAGCGGTGATCCTGGAGGAAATCAACGCCTCAGGCTGCGTCGCCAGCCAGGGCCATGCGCAGATGTACATCATGGGCACCCTGCTGCGGCATGGGTCGGAGGCGCAGAAGCGTGCCTTCCTGCCGGGCATTGCCGCCGGGAAGATCCGCTTGCAGGCCTTCGGCGTGACGGAGCCGACCACCGGATCCGACACCACGCAGTTGAAGACCCGGGCGGTGCGGGATGGGGACTCCTACATTATCAACGGGCAGAAGGTGTGGACATCGCGCGCCATGCACTCCGACATGATGCTGCTGCTGGCGCGCACGACGTCGGCCGATCAGGTGAAGAAGCGGTCGGACGGGC
>CAIYDT010000063.1 GCA_903924985.1 uncultured Acetobacteraceae bacterium | reverse complement strand
GCGGCGGGAAGAAACCTTCCAGCGCGAACGCGACAGACGCTCGGACACCTGGCACATCGACTGGCGGGACCTGCGCCCACCAACCGTGCGCCGGGCGCTCGGCTGCCTGATCGGCGAAACGCCGCCGGAGGGTCTCGGCGCGCCCGCCATTGTCCCGAGCTGATGCCGCTCGGGACCAACCCCATCATCGCCGTCTTACCGGTCGCGTGCACCTCGCACGCGGGCCGGCGCCCGCATGGGAAATTCCAGCCGGCCGGCCATGGCCTTGTTGACAGGACCATGACATCCCTCGCATTCATCCATTTTCCGCTAGGGACTGAATGAATGCCCGGTTTCTCCCAACGCCTCGGCCGCGTCGAGGTCGCTGCGTCCGTCGCCATGACCATCAAGGCGCGGCAGTTGCGCGCCGAGGGCAAGAACGTCGTGACGCTGACGACCGGCGAACCAAACTTCGACTCCCCGCCGCATGCGATCGAGGCGGCGCATCAGGCGGCCTTGCGCGGCGACACCAAATACCCTCCGCAAGACGGCACGCCGGCGTTCAAGAAGGCCATCCAGGCGAAATTCAAGCGCGACTCCGGTATCGACTACGCGCTGGACGAAATCTGCGTCGGCAACGGCGGCAAGCAGGTGCTGTTCAACGCCATCATGGCCACCGTCGATCCCGGCGATGAGGTGGTGATCCCCGTCCCGTCCTGGATCGCCTACGCGCAGATGACCCAGCTATGCGAGGGCGTGCCCGTCCTGGTGAACTGCCCGCAGAACAATGGCTTCAAGCCCCGCGCCGAGGACATCGACGCGGCCATTACGCCCAAAACGAAATGGCTGGTGCTGAACAGCCCCAATAACCCGACCGGCGCGGTCTGCACCGCCGACGACATGCGCGCCATCGCGGCCGTGATGCGCAAGCATCCGCATGTTTGGATCCTCTGCGACGACATGTACGAGCATTTGATCTTCACCGGCGTCGAGCACGCCACGATCGCGCAGGTCGCGCCCGACCTGAAGGACCGGGTGCTCACGGTGTCCGGGGTGTCCAAGACCTACGCCATGACCGGCTGGCGCATCGGCTTCGCGGGCGGGCCGAAGGCTTTGATCAAAGCCATGGTCAACATGCAGGGGCAGGCGACGGCGGGTATCTCCACCGTCGGCATGGCCGCCGCCGTCGCGGCGCTGAACGGCCCGCAGGACGGCGCGCGCGAACAAAGCATCGCCTACCAGCGCCGCCGCGACATCGCGGTTCAAATGCTGAACGCGGCGCCGGGAATCTCCTGCCATTCGCCGGAGGGCGCGTTCTACGTGTTCCCCAACGTCGCGGGCTGCCTGGGAAAGACCACGGCCGGCGGGCGGCTGCTGAAGACCGACGAAGACGTCTGCCTGGCCCTGCTGGAGGAACAATACGTCGCCACCGTGCACGGCGCGGCCTACCACATGAGCCCCTACCTCCGGATCAGCACCGCGACCGAGGACGGCGAATTGGTGGAGGGGCTGAAGCGCATTCAGACATTCTGCGAGGGGCTGCACTGATCGGCGCCCCTTGAACGAGGGGCGGGCGGTCCCAATTGCAGTAGACCATTCGTGGGGAAGAGTCCTTCGCCGTTCATTCGGAAAGGATCGGATCCATGCGCGAACATCGCTTCTGGGACGACTATGCCGAGGCAATGCAACTCGCCAGCGCCGGCAACCAGCAGATCACTCGGGAATTTGGCCAGTACATCGCGAATATCTGGCGCGCCGCCGCGCGAGCAATCGCCCAAAAATTGAGCGGAATTTCCGAACCACGCAATCTGCCGCCCGTATAGGCAGTTTCGGCGCCCTTATCGGCTGAAAATTCTTGCGCTGCTTGCGCACCAGCGTCATGCTGCGCCGCAACATGAAGGGGAAGCGTCCTTAACCGTCCAACCGGGAAGGGTCGCGACTATGCGTGAACGCAGCTACTGGGACGATTGCGCCGAGGCGATGGAACTCACTATCGAGGGCAACCGCCTGATCGTCGGCGAAATCGCGGAATGCATCCGCGAGCAATGGCACGCCGCGATGCACCGGGTCGCCGAAATCGTCCATCGTGTCCCCAACGCCCGGCATCTTCCCCCGGTCTGACCGGGGGGCAAACGGGCGAGATCGCGCAGGATAGCATCGATTTCCGCTTCCCGCTGGCAGGCCTGTATGCCCGCACGTGGTTGGCCCAGGCTCCCGCCGCTTAACCCCCCGCCACGAACACCTGCCTGGTTGCGAACGAAATCCACACGCGCTTGCCGGCCAGCCAATCAGCACCCAGCAGCATGTCGACGATGGGGTTGAGCTGGATGGGGGCGGTCCAGAACAGCGGGCGATCCATCGTCTCCGGCCCAATCAGCAGCGCGGTAAAACGATGCCGGTGCATGACGATGGTACGAGGGCCGAGGCCACTGACGTCCTGCCGCTGGTCGTTTTCCAGCGCCGAGACGGTCAGCCCCAGCCTCGCCATGCCGGGGGCCGCGACCAGCGTGGAGCCGGCACCGGTGTCGAGCAAGGCGCGCAACCGCACGCCGTCCAGCATGACCGGCAGCACCAGCGCGCTTTCCATCGGATTTTCCGCCGAGATCGCCGTGTAGGGCGCGGTCCAGGGCAGGAAGCGGCCTGAGCAGCCGGTAACCGCGAGCAGCGTCACGGTCTTGGCCGGCATATCCAGTGCCAGATCGAACACCGACAGAAAGTCCCGGCCCAACAACCCGTCGATGGTTCGGCCGCCGGCTTGCGTGTGCGGCAGCGTCCCCACCGTCAGGCTGGTGTCGTGGGAGAGCGTGCGGCGAACCAGCGGGATGCCTCCGATTGTCAGCGAGCGGGGGTTGGCGTTCGGCAGTTTCTCCACCCCGCCGACGCCGCGCATCGCGGTGCCCACCCATTGGTCGCGGGCCAGCTCCAGGCGACGCGTCGCCTCCCGGGTCACGACGGAACGGGAGGCGCCGGTGTCGAGGATGAAGGTGCCCTCAATGCCATTCACGATCACAGGCACCAGCAGCGCGCCCTCGGCGATCCGCAACGGCACGGTGGCGCGCGGTTGCACGACACAGGCCGCCCAGGCCCAGCAAGGAAACACTATCAGAAACAGAACCAAAAACCGCATGCCGCCCTTCTGTATCAGTCGGGATGGATCGGCTATCTGTAGCCCCTACGCCGTCATTCCGACAGGAGGAGCCGTGCCGACCGATCTGCGTACCGCTGGGGAGAGCGTGCCCCTCGATTGGGGTGCGGTGCGGGCATATCTGGCCGGGCACGGCCTGACGCTCGATAGCGAGCCGCCGCCGCGTCAGTTTTCTGGCGGCCTGGCGAACCTGAATTATCTCATCCATATCGGCGGCAAACCCGCCGTGCTGCGCCGCCCGCCAATGGGCGAACTACCGGCCGGCGCCTACGATATGGCGCGCGAGTTCCGTATTCTGTCGCGCCTGCCGGACGCCCTGCCCTTCGTCGCGCGCGGGCTGCATCTGTGCGACGATCCGACGATCATCGGCCAGCGATTCCAGATCATCGAATACAGGCCGGGCCTGGTGATCCGGGAGCACATGCCCCCCGAACTGGCCCACCGGCCGGAGATCGGCGCCCGCCTGTCCACCATGCTCCTGGAAACGATCGCGGCGATTCACGCCGTGGACACCAAGGCGGTGGGGCTGGACGACCTCGGCCGCCCCGAGGGTTTCCTGGCGCGCGGCGTGTCGGGATGGCGCAAGCGCGGGCTGGCGGCGAAAGAGGACGGCACCGACGCGCTGCATCACGACGTCGGGGCGTGGCTGGAGAAGCATCTGGTGCCGGACGGCGCGCCCGGCCTGCTGCACAACGACTTCAAGCTGAACAACATCATCCTCGACCCCGACACCTTCGCCCCCCGCGCGGTGGTGGACTGGGACCAGGGCACCCGCGGCGACCCGCTGTTCGATTTCGCCACGCTCCTCAGCTACTGGGTGCATGCCGACGACCCCTGGGCCATGCACGACATGGCACAGATGCCGGCGGTGGAGGCCTGCCTATGCTCCCGCCAGGAAGCCGTGGAGCGCTACGGCAAGCTAACCGGGCGGGACATGTCGGATTTCCTGTTCCACCGGGTGCTGGCGCTCTACAAGCTGTCGGTCATCTTCCTCCAGCTCGGTTTGCGCTATCGCAATGGCATCACCACCGAACCGCGCTACGCGCCGTTGACCGGTATCGGTACCGGCATTCTTGAATTCACCCACGAGATCGCCCAAGGACACGCCTTCTGATGGATTTTTCCCTGTCCCCCGAACTGACCGAACTGCAAGCGCGCACGCGCAAGTTCATCCGCGAGAAGATCGTGCCGCTGGAAGGCGACAACCGCCAGACGCGGCACGGCCCCACGGAAGAGTTCCGCCGCGAACTGGTCGCCCTCGCCGCCGCCGAGGGCCTCGTCGCCCCGCATGTCGGCACCGAATATGGCGGTATGGGCCTGAACCACGTCGCCAAGGCCATCGTGTTCGAGGAAGCTGGCTACTCCCTGCTGGGCCCCGTCGCGATGCACATCTTCGCCCCGGATGAGGGCAACATGCATCTGTTGGAAGCAGTCGCCTCCCAAGAGCAAAAAGAACGCTGGCTGCGCCCGCTGGCGTCAGGGGCCACGCGGTCCTGCTTCTGCATGACCGAACCCGCCCCCGGCGCGGGGTCCGACCCAGCGGCGCTGAACACCACGGCGGTCAAAGACGGCAACCACTACGTCATCAACGGCACCAAATGGTTCATCACCGGGGCCGAAGGCGCGGCCGTCGCCATCATCATGGCCAAGGATGAGGACGGGCGCGCCACCATGTTCCTGGCCGACATGGACACGCCCGGCATCGAGATCGTGCGTGCCATGGACAGCCTGGACAGCGCCTTCGCCGGTGGCCACGGGGTGGTTCGGTTCAACAATGTCCGTGTCCCCGCCGGCGATATCCTCGGCGAGCCGGGCAAAGGCTTCCGTTACGCGCAGGTGCGTTTGGCGCCGGCTCGGTTGACCCACTGCATGCGCTGGCTCGGCGCGGCGATCCGAGCGCACGAAATCGCCACCGGCTACGCCCTGAAGCGCGAAGTGTTCGGCCACAAGCTGATCGAACACGAGGGCGTCGGCTTCCAGCTCGCCGACAACGAGATGGACATCCGTATGTCCCGGCTGTCGATCTGGCACACCGCCTCGCTGCTGGATAACGGCGGGCGCGGCACGGTGGAATCGTCCATGTCCAAAGTGTTCTGCTCCGAGGCCATCTGGCGGGTGGTGGACCGCTGCGTGCAGGTGCTCGGCGGCCAGGGCGTCACCGGGGAAACCCTGGTGGCCCGCATCTTCACCGAGGTCCGTGGCTTCCGTATCTACGACGGCCCGTCGGAGGTGCACCGCTGGTCCATCGCCCAGCGCATCGCCCGCAACGGAGCCAATTGGTGAGTCAGGACTTCGACCTGACGGGGAAAGTCTGCATCGTCACCGGCGGCGGCCGCGGCATCGGCCGCGGCATGGCCGAGGGTCTGGTTCGGAATGGTGGCACGGTGGTGCTGGCGGGCCGCACCCAGGCGACGCTTGACGACACGGCGGCGGCCCTGGGCAATGGCGCCTGGGGCTTTGCCACCGACGTCGCCAAGGAAGAAGACGTCATCGCCCTGCGCGACGCGGTGCTGGCGAAACACGGCAAGATCGACGTTCTGGTGAACAATGCCGGGGTCGATCCGATCTTCAAGCAGATCGAGCGGACCACCCTCGCCGAGTGGCAGCACATCATCGACATCAACCTGACCGGGCTGTTCCTGTGCTGCAAATATCTGGGCGGCGCGATCGGTAAAGGTGGGTCGGTGATCAATGTCAGCTCGCTCGCCGGCCATGTCGGGCTGGTGCGATCGGTCCCCTACTGCGCGTCCAAGGGCGGGGCGGAGATGCTGACCAAGGCGCTGGCCATCGACTGGGCCGAGCGCGGGGTGCGGGTGAACACGCTGGCGCCGGGGTGGGTGGATACGGAGTTGACCCACCAGTTGCTGGGGCACGAGGTGCATGGTCAGCGCATGCTGTCCGGCACGCCGATGGGCCGGTTCGGCACGCCGCGCGACATGGCGGGGGGGGTGGTGTTTCTGGCGTCCGATGCCTCGGCGTTCATGACGGGGCAGAGTTTGGTGATCGACGGGGGTTGGACGGCGGCTTAGTGGGACATAGATCTTTACGAATTTCGTATTTTCGTATAGGCTGAAGACTCAATAGGAGAGTTGCCGATGTCGCTCGTCAGGCTTCGCCGAGCCGCACAGATTACGCTGCCGCAAAGCATCCGTGACGCCGTCCGGTTGAAGGAAGGCGATTATCTGGAAGTCGCGGTGACGGAATCCGGGGCGATTCTGCTGAAACCCGTCAACATCGCCCAACGCGAACCAAGCCCGGAGCAGGAAGCGGACATTCTGAGCGTCGTGGACGCCGAGCGCCGGGCCTATGCCGCCGAACGTCGTCGTTGATGCATCGGTTCTGGTCAGTGCGTTCCTTTTTCCGGGGAGCGTACCGGGCCGGGTCATGACGCTGGCGGCCGAGGGTGGGTTTGCGCTTTTTCTTTCCTGGATATTGATCGAGGAAACCCGGCGTTCGTTGATGAACCCACGTTTGCGAACCGCCTATCGCCACGATGAGGTCGCGGTGCTGGCCTACGGCGCTAGGCTTGCTCGGGTCGGAACAGTGCTTTCCGGCCCCTTGCCCGACATCGGCGCAGTCTGTCGGGATCCCGACGACGATCATGTGATCGCGGCGGCGGTGGCGAGCGATGCGACATTCATCGTGACCGGAGACAAGGATCTGCTGTCCCTCGGCACGTTCCGGGGCATCCGGATCGTGACCGCGCGGGGTATCCTGACGGAATTTGCCGTCGACCCGGAGCCTGGATAGCGTTTGTTCATGACGGGGCAGAGTTTGGTGATCGACGGAGGTTGGACGGCGGGGTAGAATCTTCCTATCTATTCCTAACTGATAGGAAGGACCCGGCGATGACCACCATCACCATCTCCCTGCCCGACTCGCTCAAGGAGTTCGTCGACACCGAAGTCTCGACCAAGGGATTCGGCAACGTGAGCGAGTATTTCCGCGGCCTGCTCCGCGACGCCCAGTCCAAAGCCCAGGAGGCTCGGTTTGAGGCGTTGCTGCTTGAAGGTCTGGCCTCCAAGGCCATTCCCCTCGACGCCAACTTCCGCGCGGCGCTGGATGGCAAGGTCGAGGCCATCATCGCGAAGCACGCGGATCGCATGCGCCCGTGATCCTGTCGATCCGGGAAGCGGCGGAGGACGACATTCTGCGGCAGGTCGAGCGATATGCCGCGCAACGGCTTCCAAAGATCGCCCATCGCTTCCACGACGCGATACTGGCCGCGTTCGACGCCCTCGATACGATGCCGGAGGCGGGTCCGCCGCACCCCGCCGCGAATACCGCGCTTGTCGGATTGCGGCGGTGGCCGGTGAAGGGCTTCGACGAATATTGGATCTACTATTTGGTTCAATCGGATACGTTGGACATCGTACGCGTGCTGCATAGCAAGCGGGACGTCGAGCGTATCCTGTCGAGGACTGGGTGAAAAAATGACCAAAACAGCAGCCATCACAGGATCGGCGTCCGGCATCGGTCTGGCCGCGACGCAGCGTTTGCTCGCCGAAGGCTGGACCGTTTACGGCCTTGACCGCGCCCAGCAGACCGCGCGCGGCGACCGCTTCAAACCCATAAGCTGCGACGTCTCCGACGCGGCCAACGTCACGGCCGCCTTCGCCGCCATCGGCGGGCCCCTGAACGCCCTGATCTGCTGCGCCGGGGTCCTGCGCACCGGCCTGATGGAGGACATGTCGATCGAGGACTTCGATCTCCTGCTGAACATCAACACCCGCGGCACCTTCCTGTGCGCGCAGAAAGCGCTGCCGCTGCTGCGGGCCGGCGTCACGCCGGACAATCCATCCCGCGTGATCCTGCTGTCGTCGCTGGCGGCGTTGCGGCCGAAGGTGGTCTCGGGCGCTTATGCGGCTTCCAAGGCGGCGGTCACGCAGTTGACCCGGGTGATGGCGGCGGAGTGGGCGCCGTCCGGCGTGCTGGTGAACGCGCTGGCGCCGGGGACGGTGGATACGCCGATGGTGCGGGCGGTTTCGGACCCCTCGGCCTCGAAGGGCTACCGGCCGTCGGGGGTGTCGCCGGTCGGGCGGATCGCGCAGCCGGACGATGTGGTGGATGTCATGATGTTCCTGCTGAGCGATGGGGCGCGGTATTTGGCGGGGACGACGATTCCAGTGGATGGCGGGACGGGGGCGGCGTTTATTCCGGCTGGGTCGAATATGTGATACCAACCGCCGTTTCCCCTGACTCACGGGGGCTAGGAATCGGTCGCGAACCCTGATTCGCTGCCTTTCGTTCATCATTGAAGAACGGAGGGTTTCATGGGGTCTGCGATCGCGATCACCCGCACCGAGCACACATCGG
>CAIYDT010000062.1 GCA_903924985.1 uncultured Acetobacteraceae bacterium | reverse complement strand
GGCAGCACACGGCGCCAAGGGCGGGGGCCGCTTCGGCCGAAAACGCGGCAAAGGACCCCTTGCAACGTGAGAAATGGGACGGGCGGTTCCTCACCCTACCACCGCGCCGTAAAGCAGAGCCTTCACCACCGGACGTCAGCGCCGGCGCTGCTCCCCCGGCACGTGGACCATGAACACCGCCGCCGGAGATGGCGTCCAGCAACAGGGTGAACACCGTCTCGGCCGCGATGCCACCCAGTACGCGGGCCGTGCCGCCGTAGCGGGCACGCAGTTCGGGGACGATCAGCACCTGCACGTAGCCCAGCAACCTGGGGGCGTAGATGGCGCCGGTGCTGGTCGGCGCGGCACCCGGACGGTATATCCGCAGCGATGCAACAAAGCGCCGCCCCCCTCGTCGCCGTGGTTCTTCCGCCCCGGGAAGGCTTCGGCCCCTACCGCACCGGTGCCCTCGGCCTGCTGGCGCGCCGGCTGGTGGGCACGCCCGGCTTTCGCACCGTGGTTTTCGGTGGCGTGCAGGATGGACCGGTTTTCCCTGGGATCGAGTTCGTCCCACTCAAACCCACCATCTGGTGGCCGGGCCCCACCAACGTGCGCTTCGCGATCAGCGCCGCCAACGTCCTGAAACGCCTGCGCCCCGCGCTGATCGAGGTCCACAACCGCCCCGAAATCGCCCTGACGATTGCCGCGCGCCTGCCCGATATCCCGGTGACGCTGATCCTGAACAACGACCCGCGGGAAATGCGCGGCGCCCAGACCCCGGCCGAACGCGCCGCCCTGCTGCGCAAACTGGCGCTGGTGATGACGTCGTCCGAATACCTGCGCGGCCGGCTTTTGGAGGGCGTCTCCGAACCGGTCCGCCCCCCCGTGCTGTTGCCGAATTGCCTGGACCTCACAGAGCTACCGCCGCCCCGCCCGCGCGAACGCCTGATCCTGTTCGCTGGCCGCGTGGTGGCGGAAAAAGGCCCCGATGCCTTTGTCATGGCGTGCGCCGCCGCTCTGCCGCTTCTGCCGGGTTGGCGCGCCACGATGATCGGCGCCGACCGCTTCCGAGTGAACAGCCCTGAGACGGCCTTCGTGCAATCAGTGCGCGCGGCGGCGGAGCGTGCACCGGTTAGCATGGCCGGCTACCGTGACCACCCCGAGGTGCTGGACGCCATGGCGCGCGCCGCCATCGTGGTGGTGCCTAGCCGCTGGCCGGAACCCTTCGGCTTGGTGGCGCTGGAAGCCATGGCGAGCGGCGCGGCGCTGATCTGCTCCCCCCGCGGCGGCCTGCGGGAGGTCGCGGGCGATACGGCGTTGTATGCCGACCCCGACCAACCCCAGGACATCGCCATGGCGCTACGCACCCTCGGACGCGACGAGGCTCGGCGGAACGAGATGGCGGCGGCGGGACGGGTGCGTGCCAGGCAGTTCGATCTGCCGGTCATCGCGGAGCAACTGGCGGCCCTGCGTCGCGGCGTGCTGGGCGCGGGTGGTTGAGCGGGCGGAACGCGCCTATATGACCCCCGACTGAACGCATATCGGAGGAGCCACCATGGCGGAGACCAACGCGGACCTGGTGCCGGTGACGGTGCTGACCGGATACCTGGGCGCCGGCAAGACCACGCTGTTGAACCGCATCCTGACGGAACAGCACGGCAAGAAGTACGCCGTGGTGATCAATGAGTTCGGCGAACTCGGGGTGGACAACGACCTTGTCGTGGACACCGACGAGGAAGTGTTCGAAATGAACAACGGCTGCATCTGCTGCACCGTGCGCGGCGACCTGATCCGCATCGTCGGCGGGCTGATGAAGCGGCGCGACAAGTTCGACGGCATCATCATCGAGACCACCGGCCTGGCGAACCCGGCGCCGGTGGCGCAGACCTTCTTCGTCGATGAGGGCGTGAAGGCCAAAACCCGCCTGGACGCCATCGTCACCGTGGTGGACGCCAAGCACCTGCCGGCCCGCCTGGAAGACAGCACCGAAGCCGAGGATCAGATCGCATTCGCCGACGTCATCGTGCTGAACAAGACGGACCTGGTGACGCCGGAGGAGCTGGAAGCCGTCGAAGCCCAGATCCGCCAGATCAACCGCTTCGCCACCATTCATCGCACCCAGCGCTCCGCCGTCGCGATCGACACGGTGCTGAATCAGGGCGCGTTCGACCTGAACCGCGTGCTGGCGTTCCAGCCCGACTTCCTGTCCGGCGACGACGACCATGAGCACAACGAGGAGATTGCCTCGATGAGCTTCGAACTGGAGGCGCCCATCGACCCGGAGAAGTTCAACGCCTGGATCGGCGCGTTGCTCCAGGACAAAGGCCCCGACCTGCTGCGCACCAAGGGCATCCTGAGTTACCAGAATGAGGACCGCCGCTTTGCCTTCCAGGCAGTGCACATGATCGCCGACGGCGACTTCATTGGACCGTGGAAAGATGGCGATCCCCGCGTTAGCCGGCTGGTGTTCATCGGCCGCAACCTCAACCGCCCGCAGCTGCGCCGCGGCTTCCAGGGCTGCGCCGCCGCATGAGCCAATCGAAGCAGGCCCGTTTCCGGGTCGAGACGCAGGGGATCGAGCGCGAACTCGGCGCCTTCGTCGTCAGCGCGCGCTTCTCCAATGACGGGCGAACCTTGGCCTTCGGGTTGGGTGACGGCACGCTGCGACTGGTGGCGATGGCCGACACCGCCACGTGGAACACCGTCGAGGTGCATGACGGCGGCATCCTGACGCTGTCAGCCGACGCGCAACCGACCGGGTTCGTCACTGGTGGCGACGACGGCAAGCTGCGGCGGGTCGCCGCGGATGGGTCGATCTCCGACCTCGGCCAGTTCGGCATGCGGTGGGTGGAGCAGGTTGCAACGCACGCCTCCGGAGTCATCGCCGCGAGTGTCGGCAAGGTGGTGCATCTGTTCGACCAAGCGGGCCGGAAATTAAAAGAGTTGGTGCACCCATCCAGCGTCACCGGGCTGGCGTTCGACTCCAAGGGCAAGCGCATCGGCGCGTCGCACTACAATGGTGTCACGCTGTGGTTCGTCGCCGCCAAGGTGGACAGCCCCCGCAAGCTGGAATGGAAGGGCAGCCACACCGGCTTGGCGATCCACCCGAAGGATGAGGCCGTAGTGTCCGCAATGCAGGAGAACGCCCTGCACGGCTGGGGCCTGCCCGAGGGCAAGCACATGCGCATGAGCGGCTACCCCGCCAAAACGCAGGCGCTGTCGTTCAGCCGCAACGGCAAATGGCTGGCCAGCAGCGGCGCCGACGCGATGGTGCTGTGGCCGTTCTTCGGCGGCGGCCCGATGGGCAAGGCCCCCACGGAACTGGCCGGCGGCGACGGGATCATTTGCAATCAGGTGGCGTGCCACCCGGCGAATGAGATCGTGGCGGGCGGCTTCGCCGATGGGCTGGTGGTGGTGGCGGACATCGCGTCGTCCCGCATCATCCCGGTGATCCCGCCGGATCATGGGCCGATCACGACCCTGGCCTGGAGCCCAGATGGGACGCGGTTGGCTGTTGGAACGGAGACGGGCTACGCGGCGATCGTGGATTTCGCGGCGCGCGGGTGACATTGAGCAACGGAGGAAATCGTGGCCTTGCAAACAAATGCGTTCGCCCATCTTCCGACAGTGGAAGGGCCGGTCGTCTACCTCGCCCACATGGCGGAAAAGCCGCACTCCTACACATTCCCGCAGCCGGCCGGCGTGCCGATGAGCAACATCGTGACCGAGACGCATACCGTCGCGATCCACGACATGCGCCCGGTCGCGAGCGATCTGTCGTTGGACCGGGAAGGGTTCGAGCTCATCGATTGCCCCACGGCGCAACGCGACTTCTACGATGAAGAAGAACTGCGTCGCGCCTGCTACCCCGAAACCGAACGCGCCGTGATGACGGCAACCGGCGCCAAGCGTGTGGCGATTTTCGACCATACGCACCGCAGGCGTGTATGGGACGGCGAAGACCGCATGCCGGGCGTGCCCCGCCAGCCGGTCGCACGCATCCACGGCGATTACACCGAAACGTCCGGCCCGCAGCGGGTGCGCGACATCATGGGCGACGAAGCCGAGGAACTGCTGAAGCACCGCTTCGCCATTGTGAACCTGTGGCGGCCGATCACCGGCCCGCTGCTGGATGCGCCTTTAGCATTGTGTCACGCCGCCACCGTCGCGGACGGGGACTGGGTAACCCACGATCTGATCTATCGCGACCGGGTTGGGGAGATTTTCGCCCTGACCTACAACCCGGCGCACCAGTGGTTCTACGCCCCGGCGATGCGCACGGATGAGGCGCTGCTGCTGAAGTGCTTCGACTCCCAGCGCGATGGGCGGGCGCGGTTCATGCCGCACACGTCGTTCGAAGACCCCACCGCTCCGGCGGACAAACTGCCTCGCGAGAGCATCGAGCTGCGGATGCTGGTATTTTTCGCGGAATAATCGCGGCGATCAGACCGCCCGGGACACCGTCGTCACGTTCCCGTTGCGCACGGTCATCGCTCCCGACGCCACCGCCCAGCTCGGGGCACCCGGCTTGCGAGGAACCGGTGCCGCCGTGAGCATCGTCTCCGACCGCGTGTAGCCCAAAGCGTGGCTCAGCTTGGCGGCGGCATCCTGCACGACCGACACCAACGCCCGCGGCCGTGGCGGGCGCATCCGCATGGTCGGTGCACTGATGAACATCACCGCCACTACCTGGCCGGAGGCATCACGCACCGGCGCGCCGACGCTGACCGCACCCGGCACGACCTCATCGGCCGTTACCAGATAGCCGCGGGCACGAATGCGCTGCAGGTCGGCGGCGATCCAGGTCGGGTCAGTGCGGGTGGCGGGGGTGAAACGCGGCAAGCGCTGCGTCAGCACCTGGGTCTGCACCGACTCGGGGGCATGGGCGAGCAGCATGCGGCTGGTGCCGGCATGCAACGGGCCACGGGCGCCGACATCGGTGTAAACGCGCAGCGCCGGATCGGTCTGGTAGACGGCGACGGTCTCGCTCAACATGCCGTCGCGGATGCGCAGATAGGCGTTTTCTCCGGCGGCGATGCCGAGCGCGTTCAGGAACGGCATGGCGGTGGTGGCCAAGGCGTCCTGCTCCACCGCAGCCTGCCCGAAGGCGTTCCAGCGGGTGCCCAGGCGCCAGGTCTTGTTGGCTTCGTCGCTGACGGCGAAGCCTTTGGTTTGCAAAATGCGCAGCAACTTCGTGGCCGTGACGGGAGCGCAGTCCGCTTGCTTCGCCAGTTCCGCCATGCCGATCGGGCCCTCTCTGGCCAGCAATTCCAGCAGATCGATGCCCCGTTCCAGCATGACGGTGCTCGGTTCGCGGGGCGGGGGCGGTGGAGCAACCTGTACCGGTTTCGGCGGCTCCGCCTTAGCAGTCGCCGAGCGGCGGAGGCCGATCGGCTGCTTGGCCAGCGGACGGACGGGTGCGGTACGTTGCTTCATGGACGCCATTGATTGCTCACCGCTTCAGTCGGGTTACCAGTTGGTAGCATCGCATCCCCCTTGGTCTGGGTCTAAAGCCGGAATCGGATATCAGCCATGCCGTAGGCAGGGGGGTCGAAAATGTCGGCTGAATCACGGGCCAGCGGTTGACAGGGCGCCCTCCAAACGGCGTTCTTCCCGCCATGTTCCTGCCACTTCTCCCGATCCTGGCCGCGCTGCTGGGGACACCTGCCCATGCGGCGGAACCGGCCGGGCACGACCGGTTTTTCGCGGCAAGCGCCGGCACGCGCCTGCATTATATCGAGGCCGGCCCCCAAACCGCCCACACCATCGTCCTGGTGCCGGGCTGGACCATGCCCGCCTGGATCTGGGAGCCGCAAATCGACGCCCTGAGCCACCGTTACCACGTCATCGCCTTCGATCCGCGCGGCCAAGGTCAGTCCGACGTGCCCCGTACGGGCTACGAGCCTCTTCAGCGGAGCAAGGACATCGGCGACCTGATCTCCCATCTCGGCGCTGACAGGGTCCTGCTCGTCGCCTGGTCGCTCGGGGTCCTGGACACCCTGGCCTATGTCCACACGCAGGGAGACTCCCGCCTTGCCGGCTTGGTCCTGGTCGACAATTCGGTGGGCGAGGAGCCGCCGCCCCCCACGCCCCCTAAACCCATCGGCCCACTGCCACCCAAGCCTCCGCATGCCGAGGAAATGCGCCGCTTCGTGGCAAGTATGTTCCACTCCCCGCGCAGCCCGACCTACCTCGACCGCCTTACCCGAGCCACCCTCCGTACGCCGGAAGACGCCGCCAAGGCACTGCTGGCCTACCCAATGCCGCGCAGCTACTGGAAGGAGGCCGTCTATGCGACCATCCGCCCAGTACTATACGTTATCCGCCCCCGCTGGGTCCCCCAGGCGGAAAACCTCATGCGCAACCGGCCGGGAACGGAGACCGAGATTTTTACCACCGCCGGCCATGCCCTCTTTGTCGACGAACCCGCTCGGTTCAATACCTTGGTAGAAAGCTTCATCCAGCGCCGGGTGTGGCCGTGAAACTGTTGCCGCTGTTCCTGGTTTCCCTGGCCGCGGTCGGGTACGAAACCGCTCTGACCCGCTACTTCGCCGTCGCGAAATGGTCGGAATACGGCTACTGGGTGATCTCCATCGTCATGGTGGGCTTCGCCCTGAGCGGGGTGATCATCGCCCTGTGGCGCGACGCCTTCGCCCGTAATGGGGAGCGGCTGCTGGCCACCCTGCCGCCCATTCTGGTGGCGACCGCGGCGGCCGGGTATTTCCTGGTCACCATCAACCCGTTCAACCCGCTGCAACTGCAGAACCCCGCCACCTGGCAGCCGCAGCTGTGGAACATCGGGCTATATTATTTGGCGCTGCTGCCGTTCTTCTTCCTGGCGGGCACCTTCATCAGCCTGAACTTCGTGCTGAACGCCCGCCGCATCGGCATCGTCTATGGGTTCGACCTGACGGGTGCAGGCGCCGGGGCAGCCGCCGTGCTGGCGGCGATGTTCGCGGTGCATGCCTTCAACCTGGTGCCGCTGCTTCTCGTGCCCCTCGCTGCCAGCGCGCTGTTCGTGGACCGGCGCTGGCGTGCCCGTTCGGTGCTGGCCTCCTTCATGATGCTGCTGGCCGGGGAGGCCGGGCTGCTGACCGACCCGCAAGCGGCCTTCAACGACTTCAAATCCATATACGCCCCCCTGCACACCCAGGACGCCCAGGTGGTGGCCGAGGTGCTGTCTCCTCGCGGCGACTACCTTTTGCTGGACGACTTCCAGGAGCGTGTGGACACCGACATCTCCAACAACACTGGGATGATGGGCTTGAGCGGTCCGCCCCGCACCTACGGCCTGTACCGCGACGGTAACCGCATCGCGGCACTCCCCAAGGGCGACACCTGGGATGTCGGCTACGCAAACGCCGCGCTGGACGCACTTCCCTATGTGCTGATCCCGAATGCCCGCGTGCTGCTCGCCGGGGCATCGGGTGGTTTCCGGATCCGGCAGCTCCAAGCCCTGGGCGCCTCGAAAATCCGGGTGCTGGAGCCCGAACCGGTGCTGGCGGAAGCGCTACGTCACGGGATGGGTCCCTCCCCTCGGCTGCCAGTCGACCCCGTGGTCCGCGTCGCGGAAGAAGGCCCGCTTGGCGCCGGCCCCGGGGTGCGTGACATCGTCGATATCTCCGCCGACTTCCTCGACACGGCGGAGGCCAACGTCAGTGCCTTCAGCGCCGAGGCCATCGCGACCTACCTGCGCGGCATGCCGGAGGGCGGCATCGTGTCCATCCCCGCCTCGATCCGCGACTTCCCGGTCTACGCCCTGCGCATGCTGGCAACATCCCGAACTGCGTTGCTGGCGGCCGGCGTGCGCGACCCGGCGGCACACGTGGTGGTCTACCGATCGGCCTGGGCCGTGCGCATCCTGCTATCGCGGGAACCCTGGGACGAGGACCGGCTGGCCGCCGTCCGCCATTTCTGCGACGAGCGGTCGTTCGACGTGTCGTGGTATCCCCACATGAACGTCGAAGCCGCCCGCGCCAACCTCTACAACGACCTGCCGCGCGTGTCATTCACGCTAGGAGAGGTCGAAGCCACCGGCCCCGACGACGCCATCGCCGACGAGGCTGAGGCGGTGCTGAACGGCCAACCCACCCCGTCCGCGCAGTTCTTCAACCTCGGTGCCGTCACGCTGGACCGGCCGTTCTACTATGCCGCGCCGCGCCTGGATCAGATCGGCACCATGCTCAAGCGCCTGGAAATCCTGCCGCAGCAGGAGGTCGGAGTGCTGGTCAATCTGGCCGTTCTGGCCCAGGCCCTGGTCATCGCCGCGATCGTCCTTCTGGTGCCCGTCGCGGCCCGGCGGCGGCTGCGCGGCGACAGCGACGCCCCGGTCCCGCTGCTGCGGGCGGTGGTGTATTTCCCCGCCCTCGGGCTGGGGTTCCTGTTCGTGGAAATCTTCCTGATCGAAAAGGCCAGCGTCTGGCTGAACGACCGCACCAGCGGCTTCGCCTTGGTGCTGACGGGGATGCTGGTGTTTTCCGGCCTCGGCAGCCTGGCGGCGGGGCGGCTGTCGCGAACGCCGGTCGCGGCGATGACATTGGTGTGCGGCGGCGTGTTGCTGTGGATGGCCGTCATGCTGGCGGGCTTGCAGCCGATGATCCTGGCGACATTGCCCTGGTCCTGGATAGGCCGGGCGGCGGCGCTGATGGCAGTCGTCGCCCCGGTGTCCGTCTTGCTGGGGCTGCCCTTCCCGCTGGGGCTGAGCCGGGCCGGGAGGGGCGGGCTGCTGCCATGGGCCTGGGGGCTGAATGGCGCATTCTCAGTGGTCGCCACGCCGCTGGCCAATTTGATCGCCCGGGAAGCCGGTTTCGACAGGGTTCTTTTGTGCGCCGCGATATTGTATGGAATCGCCCTGCTGACTTTCCCCGTGACCAGGAGACGCCCCGCGTGGCACCGTTCGACCCAACCCTCACCCGCCGGGGATTGATTTCCACTGCCGCGGCCCTGGCGTTCGTCGGCCCCGCACGGGCGGCGGCCAACGCCGCGCAGTGGACCAAAGCCGATTACGAAAAGGCGATGAAGGAGTCCGGCCGCCCGGTCAGCCTGACGGACGCGCAGTTCGACGCCATCCAGAAGCGCCGCCCGGCCGCGCTGAAGCGCATCGAGGCCTATCTGAAGGAACGCCTGGGCACCGCCGATCCGGCCGTGCTGGCCGCCTTCGCCGAGGTGCCGCGCGAGTATTTTCACTATCTGTACCCCGAACACGTCGCGCAGCCGAGCATGGCTTACGAGGACACCCCGAAGCCATGGGCGCTCGGGTATGGGTCGGCGCTGTCTGACTACCTCGGGCAGGCCTACATGACCCAGGTCTGCCAGCCCAAGCCCGGCGACGTGACCCTGGAAATCGGGACCGGCAGCGGCTTCCAGAGCGCCCTGCTGTCGCGCATCGTGAAGGATTCCTACTCGATCGAGATCATCGAGCCGCTGGGTAAGGCGGTGGACAAGATCTTCGAGCCGCTGGGCTACACCAACGTGCACGGCAAAGTCGGCGACGGCTATTTCGGCTGGCCGGAGGTCGAGGGCGGGTTCGACATCGTCATCGTCACCTGCGCCGCCACCTTCGTGCCGCAGGACTTGCTGAAGCAACTGAAACCCGGCGGCCGGATGGTGATCCCGATCGGGCAGCCGTTCAAGCGCGGACAGGTGCTTTATATCTACACCAAGGATGCCGAGGGCAAGGTCCACTCCAAGCGCGACATGGGCGTGTTCTTCATCCCGATGACTGGGGCGATCGCTAAGGCGTCGCCGACGGCCCCGCCGCAATAAGATCTTCGGCCCAGCGCGCGATGCGCTGGGCGTTTCCCAGCCAGGTGTACTGACGCTGTTCCAGTTCGCTTCGGGCCGCCTGGCCCAGACGCTGGCGCAGGCTGGTGTCCAGCATCAGCCGGCGGATCGCGGCCCACATGGCGGCGGTGTCGGCGGGATCGAACAGCAGCGCGTTTTCCTCATGCCGCAGGATCTCGCGGATATTGGGCTGATCCGGTGCTACGATAGCGCAGGCCGCGGCCATATAATCGAATATTTTCAACGGCGAGGCGTAGGCCGTCACCTGCGGCTGCAGCGCGATGTCGAATTCGCCGACCAGGGCCGGGACCTCGTCGTGCGGCACGATTCCGGTGAAATGCATCTGGTCGGCGATGCCCAGGGCGGCGGCTTGCTGTTCCAGTTCCGGCCGGGCCGGGCCGTCGCCAACGACCGTCAGGCGTAGCGGCTGTCCCGGCATTTCCGCGACGACCGTATTCAGGCCGTGCCAGGTGCGGATGAAGCCGACGAAACCAAGCGTAACCGGTCCGTCACGCTCCGCCCTCGGCGGAAATCGGTCAAGCACGACCCCATTCGGCACGACCTCGACCCGTTCGGGGGAAACACCGCCCTGGACGAGAATATCGCCCAGCACCCGGGTGACGGGCAGCACGCGAGTGGCGGAGCGCCAGGTGAACCGTTCCAGGGCTGCTGCGATCCGAGTGAGCCGCAGATTGCCGAATTTCTCCCTTTCCCGAGCCAACGGTGAATTAACTTCCAGAAAAAAAATCGCGCCATTTAGCCGTGCGACCAGCGCGCCGGCCAGGAAATAAAGGTTGCAGCGTTCGTAGACGAAATCTGGTTTGAAGGTGCGCCAGGCGCGGCGCAGGCGCCACCACGCGGGGATGTTGTAGGCAAGCTCGGCAAACTCCCCCAGCACACCCGGCAGAAGGCGGCGCAGAATGGCCACGGCTTTGCTTTCGCCGCCGAAGTCGGACTGGTCGTAGAAGCTGGGGCCGAGGACCATCACCTCGTGCCCGTTGGCGCGGAAGGCGCGGATCAGCTCCTCCACATGCACGCTTTGCCCGTCATGCGACTGGATACGGTGGCTATAGAGGATACGCATGCGGGTCCGCCGGGTGTCGGTTACGCTTCAATTTCATCCCCCACCATTGGCGGAACGTCGGGCGCTTCGCGCAGAAAATGGTGTAAATCCCGCAGGTTTGCGCTTCCTGCTCGGCGTTGGGGGAAAGATGCGGCAGTTTCAACCGACCCAATCAATGTTTTTCCGTATGACGACGAGTTGTTCAGGTTGTTTCAACACATTTTCGTATTCAAGAACGAGATCCATCGTAACAAGCGGCACAACCGCCCGGACGGCTACCAGACCTATAAGCGCCGCGCTTGCGCCACGGTCGCTGCGCAATGCGGCAACGATCACCGACGTATCGAGCATCAAGCGTCACATGTTTTGGAGATAAGTAGCATCCCGCGGGATGTCAACCGATGCTCAGCCCATCGCCAGGCGAATCGGGTGAAAAAATCATGCCGTGACGAGGCTCGCGAGGAACGCATCGTCCCATCCGGCGGTCTTGCGGCGT
>CAIYDT010000061.1 GCA_903924985.1 uncultured Acetobacteraceae bacterium | reverse complement strand
TTTTTCTCGGCGACCTCTGCGAGAAATAACGGACCATACGACCACTCGTTAACCGAATATTAACCCTCCAGGCCTAAACCAGTCTCCTGACAAACCATCGCAGGAGCATACCAAAATGATCGACGATCCTCGCACGCGCCAAGTCATAGGCCTGGCCATGAACATCCATCGCGCCTTCGGCCCTGGCCTGCTGGAATCCGCCTATGAAGAATTCATGTGCATCGAACTCGAGGATGCCGGCATTCCGTTCGCCCGTCAGGCACCGATCTCAGCAGTGCATAAGGGGCGTAAAGCGACCATCGCCTACCGCGCGGACATACTGGTCGGCGACGACCTCATACTTGAGATCAAGTCTGTCGACCAACTGGTAAAGGTCCACGACGCCCAAATTCTGACCTATCTCCGCCTCAGCGGCCGGCGGATCGGGCTGCTGCTCAATTTCAACACCGTCCTGCTCAAGGACGGGCTCCGGCGTTTCATCAATTCCGCCGCCGCCTGAAACGCGATACACAGGCGGGGAAGGAGCCCTCGCCTCATGCATGTCGCCACCTCCCCGGCCTTCAAGGAAAACGCCCACAAAGCCATCGGCGACGTTGGCCTGCAAAAGGCGCTCGCCCGCAGCGGCCCCAGCTTCATTGCCCGGCGCGCCGCCGCGGTGGCCGGATTGCCGGAGTTCGAGGAGCTGCGGAACACCGCCCGCGACATCAAGAACCATGCGCTGGCGAACCTCGATTTCTACCTGGAAGAGTACGAGACCAACGTGAAGGCTTCGGGCGGGCAGGTGCATTGGTGCCAGGACGCGGCGGAAGCCCGCGCCGCTGTGCTCGCCATCTGCCAGCGGGTCGGCGCGCGTACGGTGACCAAGGGCAAGTCGATGATCGGCGAGGAAATCGCCATCAACGAACATCTGGAGCGCCACGGCATCACCCCGGTCGAGACCGACCTCGGCGAATACATCATCCAACTCCGCGACGAGCTTCCCAGCCACATCATCGCGCCTGCCTTCCACCTTAACATGGAGGATTGGGAGGAAGCGTTTCGGAAGCACCACACCGAACTGCCCGCCGACCGGTCCTTGCACGAACGCCGCGACATCCTGGTCGAAGCCCGCACCCGCCTGCGGTCGAAATTCCTCGCCGCCGACGTGGGCATCACCGGCGCCAACTTCCTGATCGCCGGGACCGGCAGCAGCGTCATCGTGACCAATGAGGGCAACGGCGACCTGACGCAGACTCTGCCGCGCGTCCACATCGTGCTGGCCAGCATCGAGAAATGCGTGCCCACGATCGAGGATTGCACATCCTTGCTGCGGCTGCTGGCGCGGTCCGCGACGGGGCAGGATTTCTCGGTCTACACCACCTTTTCCACCGGCGCGCGGCGGCCGGGGGATCTGGATGGGCCGGAGGAATACCACGTCATCCTGATCGACAACGGCCGCTCCGCCATGATCGGCACCGAGTTTCAGGACATGCTGCGTTGCATCCGCTGCGCCGCCTGCATGAACCATTGCCCGGTCTATGGCGCGGTCGGCGGGCATGCGTATGGCTGGGTGTACCCCGGCCCGATGGGCTCGGTGCTGACCCCCGGCCTGATCGGGGTGGACAAGGCGGGGCATCTGCCCAACGCCTCCACTTTCTGCGGCAAGTGCGAGAGCGTCTGCCCAGTCAAAATTCCCCTGCCGAACCTGATGCGCCACTGGCGCGAACGAGAATTCGAGCGGCACCTCAGTCCGGCAGCCTACCGCACCAATCTGGGCCTGTGGGCATACTTCGCTCGCCGTCCGGCGCTGTATCGGCTGGCAACGCGAGCAGGTGCGGTGGCATTGGGCTGGTGGGGTCGCAAGAAGGGCCGGTTCGCGAAACTGCCGTTCGCGGGCGGCTGGACCGAGGGCCGCGACCTCCCCGCCCCCGAGGGCGACACTTTCTTCGCCCGCTATGCGCGTGCGCAGCGCGACGGGACGCTCTGACCATGAGCAGAGACCTGGTTTTGAACGCCATCCGCCGCGGCCTGCGGCGCGGCCCGTTGCCCGAGGACCAGAAGGCGATGCTGCGCGGCCGGCTGGCCCTGCATCCCCGCCATCCGATCCCCGCCCGCTCCCGCCTGCCGCACCCAGAACAGGTGGACCTGTTCGTGCGCAATGTGGAGAAGGAGTTCGGGTCGGTGACGCGCGTGCCCGATCTGACCGCCGTTCCCGACGCGGTGGCCGACTATTTGTCGGCGCAGAACCTGCCGAGCCGCTTCGTCATGGCGCCGCACCCCGATTTGCAAGCGGTGCCGTGGTCGGAGCGTCCGATGCTGGAAATCCGGCAGGGCAAGGCCGAGGCCACCGACGCGGTCAGCGTCACGCAGGCCTTCGCCGCGATCGCGGAAACCGGCACTTTGATGCTGCCCAGCGCACCGGCGCGCCCGACTACCTTGAACCTGCTGGCTGACACCGCGATCGTGGTGCTGCGCGCGTCGAATCTGGTCGGCGCGTACGAGGAGGCCTGGGACAAGCTGCGTGCCGAGATCGGCGGTATGCCCCGCAATGTCATGTTGGTCACTGGCCCGTCGCGCTCCGCCGACATCGAGCAAACGCTGGAACTCGGCGCCCACGGGCCACGGAATTTGCATGTGGTGTTGGTGGAGGATGCCACTTAGCCGTAGAGTTCCCGCAGCCGGGGATAGAGCTCCGTCACCGTATCTTTCTCCCACTGCTTTCCTCGGGATGGCGGGATCGTCGTCGGGCTGGTAAACGGGGCGTGCGTCCTTGACCCATACCGCCGCCTCCGCCGATAAGGCCCGGCCTTGTTTATGACACCTGGGAGAACCCGTTGGGCGTCGTCGCCATCCCACTTGAAGCCGAAACCGCGGCCCCCGGATTCACCTCCGAACCCGAAGACGCTCTGAGCGCGCTCGTCAGCCTCGTGGCGGCGGATATGGAGGCGTGCAACCGCACCATCGTCGCCCGGATGGACAGCCCCGTGGCGCTGATACCGCAGCTTGCCGCGCATATCGTGGCGGCGGGCGGCAAGCGGCTGCGGCCGTTGCTGACGTTGGCGGCATCGCGCCTGTGCGGTTACCGGCTGGATGGCGGCAGCCGGCATGTGGACCTCGCCGCCTGCGTGGAGTTCATCCACACCGCGACCCTGCTGCACGACGACGTTGTGGATGAGAGCACGCTGCGCCGGGGCTTGGCTTCCGCCAACGCTGTGTTCGGCAATAAGGCGTCCGTGCTGGTGGGGGATTTCCTGTTCGCCCGCGCCTTCCAGTTGATGGTGCACGACGGGTCGCTGAAGGTGCTGGGCATCCTGTCGCACGCCGCCGCCACCATCGCGGAGGGGGAGGTGCTGCAACTCACGACCCAGAACGACCTGACGACCCAGGAAGACCGCTACCTGGACGTCATCAAAGGCAAAACCGCCGCTCTGTTCGCCGCCGCGTGCCAGGTTGGCGCGGTAATCTCGGAACGCCCCGCGCCCGAAGAAGACGCGCTGACGAACTACGGCATGGCGTTAGGGATGGCGTTCCAGTTGGTGGACGACGCCCTGGATTATGCCGCCGATCAGGCCAAGCTGGGCAAAACCGTGGGCGATGATTTCCGGGAGGGCAAAGTGACCCTGCCCGTCCTGGTCGCCTACCATGCGGGCAACGCCGAGGAGCAGGCGTTCTGGCGGCGCACGATCGAGGCCTCGGAGCAAACCGAAGCCGACCTGGACCGAGCGCTGCATTTGATGGAGCGCCACGACGCCATCCGAACCACCATCGAGCGCGCCGCGGCCTTCGCCCGCGACGCAAAGCAGGCGTTGCTCGTCTTCCCAGCAAGCAACATCCGCCAGGCCCTGATGGATGTCGCCGACTACACGGTCCGCCGCGCTCGGTAGCGCTACTGAACGACGGCGATGTGCTCCCGCCGTATCTGTACCGTCAGCGTGTCCAGCGCCTTGCCGACGCGATCCAGCATCTCGTCGATTTCCGCCTCGGTGATGATCAGCGGCGGGCTGAAGCACAGCGAGTCGTTCAGCGACGCTCGGCCGATCACGCCGTTTTCTTCCATCAGCCTGGTGAGCCGGGGGCCGATTTTCATCCGCGGGTCGAAGTTGGTGCGGGTTTCCTTGTCGGCGACCAACTCCATGGCGGCGATCAGGCCCGTGCCGCGGACCTCGCCGATCAGTTCGTGGTCGGCGAAGCGGCGGCGCAGTTCGGACTGCAAGTGCGGCCCGACGCGGCGGACGTGCCCGCCCATATCTGTCTCGTCGTAGATTTTGAGGGTTTCGATCGCCACGGCGGCGGGGACGGGGTGGCCGGAGTAGGTGAAGCCGTGCCCGAACGTGCCGATGGCGTTGCTCTCGTCCGCCAGGGCGTCGAACACGCGCTGGTTCACCATCACCGCGCTGATCGGCAGGTACGACGCCGACAAGGCTTTCGCGCAGGACAGGATATCCGGCTGGATGTCCAGCGTCTGGCTGCCCCAATAGTGGCCGGTACGCCAGAAGCCGCAGATCACCTCATCGGCGACGAGGAGAACATCGTATTTGCGCAGCACGGCCTGGATCTTGGGGAAATAGCCGCGCGGTGGCAGAATCACCCCACCGGCGCCCATGATGGGTTCGGCCCACATGGCGGCGACGGTGTCGGGACCTTCCGCCAGGATCAGTTTTTCCAGTTCATCGGCGCAGCGGGTGGCGAAATCGTCCTCGGATTCGCCGGGGAGGGCGCCGTGGTAGAAATGCGGGGTGATGGTGTGCACGAACCCCGGCAGCGGCACGTCGAAGCTGCGGTGGTTGGCGGGCAGCCCCGTCAGCGACGCGGCGCCGATGGTGATGCCGTGGTAGCCCTTCAGCCGTCCGATCAGCTTTTTCTTCTTCGGCCGCCCCAGCGCGTTGTTAAGATACCAGACCATTTTGATAGCGGAGTCGTTGGCTTCGGACCCCGAATTGGCGAAGAACACCTTGCTCATGGGCACCGGCGCGCGCGCCAGCAGCATCTCCGCCAGGTCGATCATGGGTTCGTGCGATTTGGCGGTGAAGGCGTGGTAGAATGGCAGCTTGCGCATTTGCGTGACCGCCGCCTGCACCAGGCGTTCGTTGTCGAATCCAAGCGAGGCACACCATAGCCCGGCGACGGACTCGATGTAATCCTTCCCCGCGTCGTCCCACACCCGCACGCCCTTGCCGCGGCTGATCACCACCGGCCCGGCCGTCAGATGGGTTTTTAGGTCGGTGTAGGGGTGCAGCACGGAGGCGATGTCGCGGGCAGCGGCGGAATTCGCGCCGAACGGCGGGGGCGGGGCCATGGAACACTCCTATGTGGAAGGCGCGACCATAGCAGCCCCGGGGCATGGCTGGTAGGCTGCTGCGGACACCCCGGGAGACCGTCCCCATGACCCTGATCCGCCTGATAGCCGCCGCGTTGCTGGCGCTGACCACCGCCGCGCGCGCCGAGGTGCCGGAGGTCCGCATTGCCCGCCAGTTCTCCATGGGGTACCTGCAACTCAACATGATGGAGCATGAAAAGCTCATTCAGAAACACGCGGCGTTGTTGGGTATCCCCGAGGTCAAGGTCACCGGCTACAAGTTCAATGGCCCTACCGCGATGAACGACGCGCTCCTGTCGGACAGCCTGGACATCGTCACCGGCAGCCCGATGGGGCTGTATTTCATCTGGGCCCGGACACGTGGCACCCCGCAGGAGGTGCGGGGCATCAGCGCCATGGTCTCGATGACGCTCGGTGTCGTTGCCCGCGATCCGACAATCAAGACGGTCGCCGACCTGGACAAATGCGGCAAGATCGCCGTCGCGGCGGTGAAGGTGTCGGCACCGGCTGTGCTCATTCAGGCCGCCGCGGCGCAGGCGTTCGGGCCGAAGGAGTACGCCCGGTTCGACACGCTGACGATCCAGATGACGCCGCCCGACGCGATGATTTCGTTGCTGTCGGGCGCGGGGGAGATCGGGTGTTCGTACGGTGTGCAGCCCTATCTGGCGCAGATGCTGGAAAAACCGGGCATCCATAAGGTACTGGACGCGCAGGAGGTCTGGGGCAAAGGGAGCACCTTTACCGTTGCGTACACGTCTTCCCGTTTCCACGACCGGAACCCGAAACTCTACCAGGCCGTCTACAACGCCATCGCGGAGGCCACGGCGATGATCAATCAGGACCTCGGTAAGGCGTCCCGCTATTGGATCGAAGACGGGGAGTCGAAACTGACCGAGGACTTCGTGAAATCCGTTGCTGGCGGGCCGGACGTGTCGTGGACGATGACACCGGTTAAGACTCTGGCGGTGGCGAAATTCATGCACGACGTCGGGACACTGAAAGTGCTGCCGGCGTCGTGGAAGGATTATTTTTTTCCTGAGGCTTATGGGCTGGATGGGAGCTGATGAGGATGGAAGCACAAATGCAGCGAACAACACGCCTTGACGCGGGGGGAGACCCCACCCCATGACCTTCGCCCTCGGCCCCAACGTGCGTCTGGATCGTCCGGCCTTCGTCGATCCCACCGCCCGAATCTTCGGCCTGGTCGCCGCCGGGGAGGGCAGCAGTTTCTGGCCATATACGGTCATTCGGTCCGAAGGCACGGCCGGCGTGCGCATCGGCCGTTGCGTGAACGTGCAGGATGGTGCGGTCATCCATCTTGGCGGCGGTAAGGGAACGACGATCGGCGATTATTGCTCCATCGCGCACCGCGCCGTGGTACACGGGGCGGAGATCGGGGACGATTGCCTGATCGGCATCGGTTCGGTGGTGATGGACGGCGCGAAGATCGGCCGCCGCAGCATTATCGGCTCGATGGCGCTGGTGCCTCCGGGGACTGTCATCCCCGAGGGTTCGGTGGTCATGGGCGTACCTGGCAAGGTGGTCGCCACCCGCGATAATTTTGCCGCCAACCGCCGCAACGCGTTGGTGTACTACCGCAACGCCTGTGCTTACGCGATCGGCAAACACGACGCCTGGAGCGGCGAAAAATTCGCCGCCTGGCGCTCGGATATGGCCGCCCGTCTGGCGGCCGGAGAAGAAGTGGAAATGTCATGACCCTGGAAGAACGCGTCAGACGGCTGGAAGATATCGAGGACATACGCCGCCTGCGGAACCGCTACCACGCCAGCCTGAACGAAAGCCGCTACGAACAATGCCGCGCGCTGTTCACCGACGACGCGGTGGTGGAGCTGGGCTACTTGGCCCGGTATGAGGGCATCGACGCCATCGACCGGGGATTTCGGGCGATGGGCGAGCGCGACCGGTTCTTCATCAAACAGTTCATCCATAGCCACGACGTCGAGGTGGACGGCGATACCGCCACCGGCACGTCTTACCTCGAAGCCCGCTATGGCCGTTTCGGCGTCAGCTACGTCGTTGCCGGCCGTTACGACGACGTCTACGCGCGGGTGAACGGTGTGTGGAAATTCAAGGCGATGATCGCGGAACTGTTCTATACCGTACCAAACGCGGTAGGTTGGACGGGTGACGAGATGCATTATCTGCGCCCGAAGGCTTAACCATAATGACCGAATACGAAGCCGACCTCGCGATTACCTCCCGCCACTCCATCCGCGCCTTCCTGCCGACGCCGATCCCTCGCGAAAGAGTGGAGGCGATCCTGGACGTCGCGGCTCGCGCCCCGAGCGGTACGAACATGCAACCATGGATGGCGCGTGTGCTGACGGGGGCGCCGAAGGACCGGCTGATCGCCGCCGTGCAGGCGGTGTTCGACTCCGGGGAGCCTGGGCACAAGCAGGAGGTTCAGTACTACCCGGACGCGTTCTTTGAACCGTATTTGAGCCGCCGCCGCACCGTCGGCTGGGACCTGTACGGCCGCCTGGGCATCGCGCGCGGCGAGGATGCCAAGATGAAGGCGCAGCACCGCCGCAACTTCCAATTCTTCGACGCGCCGGTCGGCATCGTGTTCACCATCGACCGGCGGCTGGCGACGGGTTCCTGGCTCGACTACGGCATGTTCCTGCAAAACGTCATGACCGCCGCCCGGGCGAGGCGGCTGGACACCTGCGCCCAGGCGGCCTGGACGCATTACCATAAGGCGATGCGCCCGGTGCTGGGGCTGGAGGATACCGAGATCGTGGTCTGCGGCATGGCGCTTGGCTACGCCGATCCGGATGCGCCGGAGAACGCCATGTTTACCGAACGCACGCCGGCCCGGGAATTCGCTCGGTTCGAAGGATTTGAGTAGCCTGAACTACTCCGCCGCTTCGGCTACCTCTTCCGGCGCCGGCTTCCGGCCGCGGATCTCGGTTAGCGCCTTCTCCACATGCCGGCTGAACACGAAGTCGGGCGGGCGGGCGTTCTCCAGCGGAATGTCTTTGGCCATCGCGCCTTCGGTGCGGATGCCGCGCATGACCTGCGCCAGCGCCCGCCAGGGCTTGCTCACGGTCTCAGCCACGGCGGTGGCCTCGAACCCGCAATGCACCATGCAGTCGGAGCATTTTTCGTAGTTGCCGACGCCGTACTTATCCCAGTCGGTGGTGTCCATCAGCTCCTTGTAGGTCTTGGCGTAGCCTTCACCCAACAAGTAGCAAGGCCGTTGCCAGCCGAAATAGGTGCGGCAGGGGTTGCCCCAGGGGGTGCACTTGAAGGTTTGGTTGCCCGCCAGGAAGTCCAGGAACATGGACGACTGGTTGAACGACCACTTTTTCTTCCAGGTGCCCTTGCCCTGTCGGCGGAAGATGCCGCGGAACAGTTCCTTGGTCGCGAGCCGGTTCAGGAAGTGCTGTTGGTCCGGCGCACGCTCATAGGCATAGCCGGGGGACACCGAAATGCCGTCGACGCCCATGTGCATCACGTCGTCGAAGAAGGTCGCGACTTTCTCGGGCACGGCGTTGTTGAATAGCGTTGCGTTGATGACGGTGCGGAAGCCGCGCCGCTTGGACTCCGCGATCGCCGCCACCGCGCGGTCGTACACGCCGGTCTGGCAGACGGATGCATCGTGCTCGTCCTTGCCGCCGTCCAGATGCACCGACCAGGAGAACCACTTGCTCGGCTTGAACAGCTCCATCTTCTTTTCTAGCAGCAGGGCGTTCGTGCAGACGATCACGAACTTCTTGCGGGCGATGGCGCCTTCGACGATTTGATCGATTTCACGGTGCAACAAAGGCTCACCGCCGGCGATCACCACGACGGGGGCGCCGCACTCGTCGATCGCCTCCATGCATTCGGCGACCGACAGGCGTTGGTTCAGAATCTCGGCGGGGTAGTCGATCTTGCCGCAGCCGGCGCAGGCAAGGTTGCAGCGGAACAACGGCTCCAGCATCAGCACGAGGGGATAGCGCTTGCGTCCGAGCAGATGCTGCTTGACGACATAGGCCCCGACGCGGAGGGCCTGGTTCAATGGCACGGTCATGCTCTGCGATCCCTTACGCGTCGGCCAACTGGGCGGGCAAACGGAACTGTACGTCTTCGGCCACCCCGGCCATGGTCGAAATTTCCACCGGCCCGAACTGGCGCAAACCATCCAGCACGCCTTGCACCAGAAGTTCCGGGGCGGAGGCGCCGGCGGTCACGCCGACCGACCCCACTCCCTTGAACCACTCTGGCTCCAGCGCGTCGGCATCGTCGATCAGGTAGGCCGGTTTGCCCAATTCTTCCCCGATTTCGCGCAGCCGGTTGGAGTT
>CAIYDT010000060.1 GCA_903924985.1 uncultured Acetobacteraceae bacterium | reverse complement strand
TATCAGCATGGCCAGTAACATCGTCGGACGCGTGACCCAGGTGCTGGGCGCCGTGGTGGACGTGCAGTTCGATGGCGACCTGCCGTTCATTCAGAACGCGCTGCACAGCAAGATCGAGGACCGCACTTTGGTTCTCGAAGTTGCGCAGCAGCTGGGCGAGCGCACCGTGCGCTGCATCGCGATGGACAGCACCGACGGCATGGTGCGCGGCCAGGAAGTGGTCGACACTGGCGGGCCCATCACCGTGCCCGTCGGCCCCGGCACGCTGGGCCGCATCCTGAACGTCGTCGGCGACCCGATCGACGAAAAAGGCCCGGTCGCCTACACCAAGCGCTACCCCATCCATCGTTTGGCGCCGACCTTCGACGAGCAGGCGACGTCCGCCGAAATTCTCGTCACCGGCATCAAGGTTGTCGATCTGCTGTGCCCCTATTTGAAGGGCGGCAAGGTCGGTCTGTTCGGCGGCGCCGGGGTGGGCAAGACCGTGCTCATTCAGGAGCTGATCAACAACATCGCCAAAGCGCATGGCGGCGTGTCGGTGTTCGCCGGCGTGGGTGAACGCACCCGCGAGGGCAACGACCTTTACCACGAAATGATCGACGCCGGCGTTATCAAGACCGACGATGCGGGCAACATTATCGAAGGCTCCAAGGTCGCGCTGATGTATGGCCAGATGAACGAGCCGCCGGGCGCCCGCGCCCGCGTCGGCCTGTCCGGCCTGTCGCTGGCGGAATATTTCCGCGACGAAGAGGGCCAGGACGTGCTGTTCTTCGTGGACAACATCTTCCGCTTTACCCAGGCCGGCGCCGAAGTGTCCGCTCTGCTGGGCCGCATCCCCTCCGCCGTGGGTTATCAGCCGACGCTGGCGACCGACATGGGCGCGTTGCAGGAGCGGATTACCTCCACTAACAAAGGCTCGATCACGTCTGTGCAGGCCATTTACGTGCCCGCTGACGATTTGACCGATCCGGCGCCTGCTACGTCGTTCGCCCACTTGGATGCCACCACCGTGCTGAACCGGCAGATCGCCGAGCTGGGGATTTACCCGGCGGTGGATCCGCTGGACTCCACGAGCCGTTCGCTCGATCCGCGGATCGTGGGTGAGGAACACTACAACGTCGCCCGCCGCACCCAGGAAATCCTACAGACCTACAAGTCCCTACAGGACATCATCGCCATTCTCGGCATGGACGAGCTGTCAGAGGAAGATAAACTGGTCGTGGCGCGTGCCCGCAAGATCCAGCGCTTCCTGTCGCAGCCCTTCCACGTGGCGGAAGTGTTCACCGGCTTCCCCGGCAAGCTGGTGCCGGTCGCGGATACAGTTCGCAGCTTCAAGGCGATCTGCGCCGGCGAATACGACCACCTGCCGGAAGCCGCGTTCTACATGGTCGGCACCATCGAGGAGGCCGTCGCGAAGGCCGAGACGATGAAGGCCAACGCGTAATGGCTGTCTCGCTGGAAATTGTCAGCCCGGAGAAGCTGCTGCTGTCCCGCTCCGTGGACATGGTGGTGATTCCGGCGGCTGAAGGCGACATGGGCGTGCTGGAAGGTCACTCGCCCATGATCGTGACGCTGCGCGGCGGCACCATCGATTTGTACGAGGGCGATCGGGTGACGGATCAGATGTTCGTTTCCGGCGGCTTCGCGGAGGTGACCGGCGAGCGCTGCACCGTGCTGGCGACGGAAGTGTTGCCGCTGGCCGATGTGTCGAAGGCCGAGGGCGAGAAGCGGCTTGCTGCCGCCGAAGCCGGCTACGACGCCGCGGCCAAGGAAGGTACCGAGGCCGAGGACACGGCGCTGGATGCGATCCAGTCGGCGCGGGCCATGGTAGAAGCGGCGGCGTAGGCTTGTTGGCCAGCGTTTGTTATCGAAGGGCTGGCTTAAGGCCAGCCTTTCTTGGTTCAAGACACTTGCCAGACTGTTGCGGGACACAGGAGCCGGGGTTTAGGCTTCCCTTGTGATGGGCGCCGAAACCGCTTATCGGCCTATCCGGGATAAGGCGCTTCCCCGGCGCAATCACCCACAGAGGCAACCAGAGAATGGAACCCGAAACCGAGACGCTGATCGACGCGCAGCGCCTGTATTTTCCTGGGATGGCGAAATTCTACCGAAGCCTGGCGCCCTATGCCTATGCCTTCATGCGTCTCAGTACCGGTGCGGTGTTGTTGCCGCATGGGGTTCAGAAACTGCTGTTGCATTCCGCCGATCGTCTTGCCGCCGGAATCGACAAAGCTGGGCTTCCCATGCCGGCAGGACTCGCCTTGCTTACGATCTTTGTCGAGTCCGTGGGCGCCGCCTGTCTCGCGATCGGCCTGTTCACGCGGCTCGCCGCGTTGACGATCTGGATCGAAATGACGGTGGTCATCACCGTGTTCCAGTGGCAGTACGGTTACTTCTGGACCAGCCGCGGCTACGAATACGCGCTGCTTTGGTGGCTCCTGTGCCTCGCCATTTTCTTTCGCGGCGGCGGCAAGTTCTCGGTCGATCGCCTCATCGGCAAGGAGTTCTGAACCGCCGCCCGGGGCGTCACCCTTCCCGAACCGGGGCCCCGAACGGAAACGCCTCCCGCCGCAGAAAATCCGCCGAATAGTCCACCTCCTCCGGCCAGGTCAGACCCGCGCCGTCCGGCAACACCACCATGGTCGCGACAAAGTAATCCCCGTCCCGCAGCGGCGTGAACCAGCCACCGCGGTCGATCACCGGCAGGAAATCGACCGTGCCGCGCACCCCGTCGGTCCAGGTAATCTCCACCGTATGATCCGGATGCGCGACCGCCGCGGCGATGTCGTACAGCCGGACCACCGCCAAACTAGGCCTGCGGCCCGCGCACCAGCCGACCCGGCAGCACGCCGGTCGGCACGCCCTCCCGGAAGGTCACCTGGCCGGAGACGATGGTCGCCTCATACCCGTACACCTTCTGCAACAGCCGCTTGCCGCCGGCCGGCAGATCGTGCGCGACATAGGGCTTGTCGGCGCCGAGACGGTCCCAGTCGATCACGTTCACATCGGCTTTCTTGCCGATCGCCAACACGCCGCGGTCGTGCAGCCCGGCCGCGCCGGCGGTGTCCGACGTCAGGCGACGGATCAACTCTTCCGTCTTGAACATCCCGCGCTCGCGGCCCCAATGGGTCAGCAGCCAGGTCTGGTAACCGGCATCCAAGATGAATGCCACGTGCGCGCCGCCGTCGCCCAGGCCCATGATGGCATTGGGGGTCTTCAGCAGCGTCTCGGCCATCGACAGGTCGCCGTACGCGTAGCTGGACAAGGTCGTATAGATGAAGTCGGTGCCATCGCTTTCCAGCAGCACATCGTAGGCGACTTCCGGCGGGGTGCGGCCCTCCCGTGCGGCGATGGCTTCGAGGCTGTCTTCCATCTTCGGTTCGTAGTTCGGCGGATTGCCGAAGCGGAACATGAAGGCATAGGACAGCCGGTGCATGAGCGGGAAGGTGCTCTCCTTCTTCGGATCCTCGCTCAAAATCGCGGCTCTGACGGCGGGATCGCGCATCTGGCGCACTCGCTCCGCCAGCGGCAGATCGGCGATCGCCTTGTAGCTCGGGCAGCCGGAGAACGGGTTCTGGCTGCCGGACAATCCCAGCAGCACGCCCACCGCGCGCGGGCCGAACACGGGGCGGATGGACAACCCGTCGGCAATCGCCTTGTCAGCATTGGCGAGCATATCGCGCCAGACTTCGGGCCGTGCGTGGCGCTGGGTGAGGGTGAACACCGCCGGGCGGCCGCAGGCCTCGACGACGCGGCGCAGCATGGCGAATTCAGCGTTATGATCGGGTGCCCATTCCGACACCATCTCCAGCATGCCGGAGCCGGCGTCCTTCATCCCAAGCGCGAGGCCGCGCAGCTCTTCTTCCTGCACCCGCAGGGTCGGGGTGGGGTCGCCCTTGAGCGTCTTATGCGACAGCGAACGGGAGGTAGAGAAGCCGAACGCGCCGGCTTTCATCGCGTCGCGCGCGATCTCCCGCATTTGCGCGATATCGGCCTGGTTGGCATTTTCCAGTTGCAGCGCGCGTTCACCCATCACGTAGACCCGCACGGCGGCGTGCGGCAGCAGGGCGCAGATGTCGATGTCGCGGCTCTTGCGTTCCAGCGCATTCAAATATTCGCCGAAGGACTCCCACTCCCATTTCAGGCCTTCGTTCATCACCGCGCCGGGGATGTCCTCCACACCCTCCATGAGTTCGACCAGCTTCTGCCGGTCGGCGGGCTTGCAGGGAGCAAAACCGACACCGCAATTGCCCATGACCGCCGTGGTGACACCATGCCAGGACGACGGCGCGAGGTGATCGTCCCACACCGCCTGCGCGTCGTAATGGGTGTGGATATCGACGAAGCCGGGAGTCACCAGCTTGCCCTTGGCATCGATTTCTTCCGCGCCGGAGCCGGTGACTTTGCCGATCGCGGCGATTCGGTTGCCGGTCAGGGCAACATCGGCCTCGACGGACGAACGGCCAGTACCGTCGATGACGGTGCCGCCGCGGATGACCAGATCGTAGTCTGCCAAGGGACTTCTCCTGTTTATTTGGCGGCAATTCTGCGCCGGGGCTCGGCTGGGCGCAAGATTTCGGGGTTCGTGCTGGTGGTGCCGGTTAAGGGTTACTCACAGAGATCGGCAGGGCGATCCGGTGAACGGCGGCAACGGAGCCCTCTGTCCCCCTCCGTGTTCTCAGTGAGGAACCTGGGCGGGCCATCAACCCGGCAGGCGCCGAAAATAATTTCACCCAGCCACACACCCGTACCCCCGAACCGCGAAACCGCGCTTCCCGCCTGGCGAGGAGAAGCGGTAAACTCCCTGCTCATGACCGACCCGCGCCACGCTGCCTTAGCCCGACTCCGCCAGCTCGCCAACCGGCCGGGTGGACGGCGGATTACGCCTTTGTTCGCCGCCGATCCGGAACGTGCCGCCCGGTTCACCGCCGGATTGGACGATCTGACGTTGGACTTCTCCAAATCGTCGATCGACGACGCCGCACGCGACGCGTTGCTCGATCTCGCGGACATTGCCGGTCTGGACGATTTCCGGCGCCGGATGTTCGCCGGTGAGATGGTGAACCCCACCGAGCACCGGGCCGCGATGCACATGGCTTTGCGGGCACCCGCCGGTGCCGGATTGTCAGCGCAACTGGCCGGCGTCTCCGAGGACGCCAGCGCGCTCGCCAGTGCCGAGCGCGCGTGTATGCGGGCCTTCGTCGAAGCCGTTCACACGGGGCAAAAGACCGGCGCGACCGGTGCGCGGTTCACGCATGTGCTGACCATCGGCATCGGCGGCTCCGACCTCGGTCCGCTCGTCGCGACCGAGGCACTGACGTTCGGGCGGGACCATACGCCCATGCAGGCGCGGTTCCTGTCCAACGTGGATGGGCATGCCTTCCTTCAGGCGACGCAGGGCCTGGACCCGGCGAGTACGCTGGTGCTGGTGGCCTCGAAAACCTTCACCACCCTGGAGACAATTACCAACGCACATGCCGCGCGCGCCTGGATTGCCGATGCGCTGGGGGAAGGCGCGGTGTCGCGCCATTTCGCCGCGTTGTCCACCAACCTGTCCGGTGTCGCGGCTTTTGGCATAACACCCGAGCACACCTTTGGGTTCCGAGATTGGGTGGGCGGGCGGTATTCGCTGTGGTCTCCGGTGGGGTTGGTCATCGCGCTCGCGGCCGGCTGGGACAAGTTCCAGGCCATGCTCGACGGCGCCTGGGCGATGGACCGGCATTTCCGCGACGCGCCGTTGCGGCAAAACCTGCCGGTGCTGCTCGCTTTGGTCGGCATCTGGCATGTCAACGCGCTGGACTGCGCCACGCACTGCGTGTTGGCCTACGATGAGCGCCTCCGCCGCCTGCCCGCGCATTTGCAACAAGTGGAAATGGAGAGCAACGGCAAGCGCGTCACCCTGGCCGGCGTGCCGACCACATGGGACACCTGCCCCGTCCTGTTCGGCGAACCCGGCACCAACGCGCAGCACAGCTTCATCCAGCTGGTGCACCAGGGCACGCGGGTCGTTCCGGTGGATTTCATTCTCGTCGCCAACCCCGACCACGACCGGCCCGACGCGCACCGAGCCTTGGCCGCCAACGCCTTCGCCCAAGCCGAGGCCCTCATGGTCGGCAAGTCCGAAGCCTCGATCCGCGCCGAAATGGCTGTCAAAGGTGCCACCCAAGCCGAGATCGACGCCGTTGCGCCGCATCGTGTGGCCCCTGGGGAGCGCCCGTCCAATACCATCATGTTCGAGCGTCTCGACGCCTTCAGCCTCGGTCGCCTGATCGCCCTTTACGAACATAAGGTGGCGGTGCAGGGCTGCCTGTGGGGCATCGACAGTTTCGACCAGTGGGGCGTGGAACTGGGCAAAGTGCTGGCCGGCGGGATCCTGCCGGAACTGACCCCGGGCACCGCACCCGGCGCCCACGATTCCTCGACCAACGCCCTGATCGCCCGCTTCCGCGGTTTGCGCCGGGAATCATGACCGCCATCCGCATCCTGTCCGAGACCACCGTCAACCGCATCGCGGCGGGCGAGGTGATCGAGCGGCCGGCAGCGGCGCTCAAGGAACTGGTGGAAAACGCACTGGATGCCGGCGCCACCCGTATCTCTGTCACTCTGCACGGCGGCGGCATCGACCGGATCGAGGTGACTGACGACGGCACCGGAATGACCGCGTCCGATCTCGCCTTGGCCGTGCTGCGGCACGCGACATCCAAGCTGACCGACGACATGCTGGTGCGGATTTCCACGCTCGGGTTCCGCGGTGAGGCCTTGCCCTCGATCGGGGCGGCCGCCCGGCTGTCCATCACCTCCCGCCCGAGGGATCAGGACCACGCCAGCGCCATATCCGTGGAGGGCGGGCGCGTGTCCGAACCCGAACCGGCATCCGGCGCGCCCGGTACCCGCGTGGTGGTCAGCGATTTGTTCTACGCTACCCCTGCTCGCCGCAAATTCCTGAAAATTCCCCGCACCGAGGGCGAGCAAGCGGAAGCCGCCGTCCGCCGGCTGGCCTTTGCCGCACCGCTCGTCGCATTCCGCCTGGAAAATGAAGGCCGCGTGGCCTTCGACCTCCCGTCCCAGGACCGAGCCGCTCGGGTTGCCGCGCTGCTGGGGGCCGACGCGGCGGCGGCGATGATCCCGCTGGAGGCCGAACGCGGCGATATGCGCCTGACCGGCTATATCTGCTCGCCCGCCGTCAACCGCGCCACGGCGACCGCCCAAAGCCTGGTGGTGAACGGAAGGCCGGTGATCGATCCGACCCTGAAAAGCGCCATTCGGGTGGCGTATCGCGATGTCCTCGCGCATGGACGGCATCCGGTGGTGGCGCTGTACCTCGATCTGCCCCCGGAAGAGCTGGATGTGAACGTGCATCCGGCGAAAACCGAGCTGCGGTTTCGCGATTCCGGTTCGGTGCGCGGGCTGGTGATCGGCAGCATTTCCCGGCTGCTGGCCGGCGCGGCCGGCACCGACATGCCGGCACCGGCCCTGATGGAGCATCGCCCCTCGTTGCATTTGTGGCAGTCCCGCCCGCCGGCGCATCGTGGTGGGATTCAGGCGCTGCCGCTGCCGGAGCCGCTGAACGTCAACGGCCCGCTGGCCGAGGGGCAGCTGCCGCTGCGCGCCGAGCCCTACGCACGCATGCTATCGATGCCAGTGGAACGGTCCCCGCACCCGCTCGGTGCACCCGTGGCGCAGGTGCTGGATACCTATGTGATCGCCGTCGCGGCCGACGATTCGCTGGTGCTGGTCGATCAGCACGCGGCGCACGAGCGCCTGACCCATGAGGCCATCCGCACCCAAATGCTGGACGGCGGGGTCCGCACCCAGCCGCTGCTGCTGCCGGCTGTGGTCGATCTGCCGGTCGCCGATGCATCGCGCTTGCTGGCGCGGTCCGAGGAACTCGCCCGGCTCGGCCTGGAAATCGAGGCTTTCGGGCCTGGGGCGATTTTGGTGCGCGCGCTGCCCGCCGCCTTGGGTGCACCGGAGCCAGGGCCGCTTTTGCGGGATCTGGCCGACGAGCTGGAAGAAATGGAGGAAACCACCGCGCTGGCGTCCCGCCTGGACGCGGTCATTTCGCGGCTGGCGTGCCACGGCAGCATTCGCGCCGGACGGCGGTTGAATGTTGCCGAGATGGACTCGCTGCTACGCCAAATGGAGGCAACGCCGCGCGCCGCCACATGCAGCCATGGGCGGCCGACGTTTTTGAAATTATCGAAGGCGGATATTGAGAAGTTGTTCGGGCGACGGTGACCGGTCAGTCCGCCGCCACCGCGAACTCCGCTTCGTGCCGTTTCACCATTTCGTTGTAATTATCCCGGTACCGGCTGTTGATCTGCTGGTGTGCCGCCAAAGCTGCCTCATCCAACTCGGCCTTGGGCGGGTCGATCAGGTCGAAATGCCCGTACTCGTCCTTCCCGCGCACAAGCATCGCGCTCATGCGCACCGATGTCGTGGTCCGCACCGAGGTCGGAATGTAGTTCAGCCCCAACCCGATGCGCCGGTGCGACGCGTTATTGGGGGAGGAACGGTGGATCGCCAGCTCGTGGTGCAGGGAGAATTGCCCGGCCTTCAGCTCCATCGCCTCGATGCCGGACTCGTCGATCTGCTCCACCACCTCCTGGCCGGCGCGGTTGATGCTGTGTTCCAGCCGTTTCGCCGCATGGTGCATCTGGCGCGGATTCCCCTCGAAGGACACCGCATCCATGCATCCGGCCTCATGCGATGCATCGTTGAGCGCCACCCAGGCGGTGATCAGGGTTTGCGGCGCCAGCCCGAAATAGGTGCCGTCCTGGTGCCAGGCGGCGAAGGTCGGGGAATGCGGCTCCTTGATGAAGAAGGTGCTGGTCCAGATCAGGATGTTGGGGCCGATGATGTCTTCCACCGCATCCAGGATGCGGGGGTGTGTCGCCAGCTTCGCGAACCACGGCGAATGCGCGAAGGCGTGCGACCGCCATTTGAGCTCGGCCTTGGGGACCGGATTGCCAAGATAGGTCTCGAACCGCTTCAGCCCGGCGCGGCATTCCGCCAGTTCATCCGGGGACAAAGCGGGGAAGGGATAGAGATAGCCATTCCGGTGGTAGGCATCGACCTGAGCTTGGGTCAGCGCTTTCATCTCGTATCCTCCTGATTTGACCGCATCGTACCGTACCCGCCTTCCGTGGGTAAAGCCCGCGCATGCCTGCCTTGACGGCAAATTCCTGCCATATTGGGTTGCCCTCGGAGAATTCTCTGCCGACGATATTTCTCAGCGCTTGTGCCGACCCACACCAGAAATTCAGCTGGAGGTCGGGCAGCGGCGCGCGAGGGGCCCCGGCCCATCGTGGGCCGCTTTGATCGACCTCAAAGACATGGGCCTTCCGACACGCGAAAATGATCATGTCACCCGACAGTCATGTTTCATCCTGGCCACACCTATAGGAGCCGCGCAGGTTTGGAGTTCTGCCGTCATGACCCTGCCATCCCCCGACGATTTGTTGCAGCGGATCGAGCATTTGCGGGCCGATGTGCTGGAAGAGAGCGAGGCGATTTTCAAGGGTTGGTCCACCGAGATCGGGCACCACCGGTTCGTCCCGGCCGCACGCAACCTCGCAGCCTATCTTGCGTTGCGCCGGCACGATATCAGCGACATTCAACCCGCGCTCGCCGCCTACGCGCTGTCGTCCCTGGGACGCAGCGAGGGGCATGTGATGGCGTCGCTGGACGCACTTTGTGCCACCTTGGCCCGCCTGGCGGGATTACCAGGACACGACTATTTGTGGCCCGACACCCTGGCGAGCGGCGAACGTGCCCTGCATCGGGCCCAGACGCTGATGTTCGGTCCCGACATTATCGGCGCCCGCACCCGGATCATGGTGACGCTGCCGGTGGAGGCCGCCACCGATCCGGCCTTCGTGCAAAACCTGGCCGGCGCCGGCATGAGCTGCGCCCGGATCAACTGCGCGCATGACGACGCCGCCGCGTGGCAGGCGATGGCGGACAATGTCCGGGCCGCAGCACCGCACTGCCGGGTCCTGATGGATATCGGCGGCCCGAAATGCCGGATCGAGACCATCCACGCGGCCGACAAGGTGCGGCTGCACCGTGGCGACCGGATAGCGATGGTCGGCGATCTGAGCCGGGCAACCGCGGCCGACAAGGTGATTGCCACCATCACGTTCCCCGAAATCCTCGCCGAACTTGCCCTCGATCAGAAGGTTTGGATCAACGACGGCAAGATTGGCACCCGGGTGACCGCGGCGGCGGACGGAAGGGTCGACCTCGAGGTGTTCAGTGCCCGCGCCAAGGGGGAGCGATTGCGACCGAAGAAGGGGGTCAATTTTCCCGACCTGGAACTGCATTTATCGCCGTTGACGGACAAGGACCTGATAGACCTCGACGCCATCGTTTCCATCGCCGACATCGTCGGATTTTCCTTCGTGCAGCGGCCCGAGGACCTGACGCTGCTGCATGGGGAATTAGCCCGCCGCCGGCCGGGCCTGCCGCCGCTGCCGGTCATGCTGAAGATTGAAACACCGCTGGCGGTGCGCAATCTGCCCCGGTTGATCGTGCAAGCGGGCATGGCCGGCCCCGTCGCGGCGATGATCGCGCGCGGCGATCTGGCGGTGGAGCTGGGTTTCGCCCGCATGTCGGAAATCCAGGAAGAAATCATGTGGCTGTGTGAGGCGGCGCATGTCCCCGTCGTTTGGGCCACGCAGGTGCTGGAGGGCCTTGTAAGCGACGGCATGCCCACCAGAGCGGAAACCACCGACGCGGCGATGGCGCAGCGGGCGGAGTGCGTGATGCTGAACAAGGGCCCATTCTTGCCGGAAGCGATGCGCTTCCTGGCCGACGTCCTCCGCCGGATGGACCGCCACCAAGCCAAGAAATCTGCTCGGTTTGGTCCGTTGCATTCCTGGCCGGCGGCGGACCTTGCGTTATAGCAACACGCAGTGCTCCGGCAGGAACGATACGGTGACCGCGCTTCCCTCGGCGTAATGTTCGGTGGGTGGCCGGCGGACGATCAGCTGTCCAGCCGGCCAGTCCACCACGTACTGGATGAAATCGCCGTGGAACATGCGCCGGTGGATTGTGCCAGGCACCGCGTTGTGGGTTTCCGGCATCGGCGTGAGGTGGACGTACGACGACCGCAACGCGACGACGGACCCGCCGCGCCCGCCAGGCGGTGCCTCGACTTCCATGGCGATGCCGCCCGGCCCTTCGAACAATAGTGTGCCGTTCGGGCCGGGGCCTTTTACCGCTCCTTCGATCATGTTCGCGGCGCCGACGAAGTCCGCCACGAACAGCGTGCTCGGACGATTATAGATCTCCTCAGGGGTGCCGATCTGCTCGATCTTGCCGTGACTCATGACGATGACACGGTCGGAGATCGCCAGCGCTTCCTCCTGATCGTGCGTCACATACAGCGACGTAATGTCGAGCCGGCGCTGCAACTCCCGCAATTCGACGCGCATTTCGGCGCGCAGCTTGGCGTCGAGGTTGGATAACGGCTCATCGAACAGCAGCACGTTGGGGGAGAACGCGATGGCGCGCGCCACCGCGACGCGCTGCTGCTGTCCGCCCGAAAGGTTGGACGACGGGCGGTCGGCGTAAGCCTGCATCTGCACCATTTCCAGCACGCGGGCGACGCTGGCGTTGATTTCCGCCTGCGGGGCTTTGCGGACCCGCAGGCCGTAGGCGACGTTTTCGAACACCGTCATGTGCGGCCAGATGGCGTAGGACTGGAACACCATCGACACGCCGCGCTTTTCCGCTGGGATATTGCGGCGTTCGCTACCGGAATAGACGGTCTGGCTGTTAAGATGGATGGACCCGCTGGATGGGGTTTCCAGCCCGGCGATGGAGCGCAAAGTCGTGGTTTTGCCGCAGCCGGAGGGGCCGAGCAGAGTTACCAATTCGCCGGGGGCGATGGAGAAATTGATGCCATCGACGGCGACGGCGTCGCCGTAGCGTACCACCAGGTCCTTGACCTCGATACGGGGTTGCACGCCACTCATACGACATCGCCTCCGACCCGCCTGGCGACCCGGAACAGGATCGCCACGGCGATAAACACCATGACTGTTTGCATCAACGCCATCGCGGCGGACAATTCGGAGCTGGACGACAGCCAGGAATTGACGATCGCGGGCGCGACGACTTTCGAATTGGGTCCCATCAGAAACACCGACACGCCGAGTTCCCGCACGCTGGCAATGAAGATCAGCAGCCAGGCGGCGACCAGGCCGGGGCGGAGCAGCGGCAGGGTGATGGTGCGCATCTGATACGTCCAGGCGGCACCGCAGACACGCGCACATTCCTCAAGACTTTTATCCACCTGCATCACGACGCCTGCGATGGTTCGTAAGCCCAACGGCATGAACACGGTGAAATAGGCGATGCCCAGGAGCCAGAGCGTGCCGTAGATGGGGATGGGAATGTTAATCCAGGCCCACAACAGCCCGAGGCCGAACACCAGCCGCGGCACCGCCTGCGGCACCATGATCAGGAACTCCATCGCGCCGCGCCCGGGCATACGGGAGCGGTAGATGATCCAGGCCAGCACCCCGATGGTAGGAACGCCCAGTGTGGCAACGACAATGCCCAAGGTGAGACTGTTGGCGAAGGCTGGTGCCAGCGAGCCCATCGCCATGGCGGTTTCGTAGTTGGCGAAGGTGAACTGCATCTGGCTGACGATGACGGTCGCGAACCGCTCGAACGATGTCAGCGTCAGCGCCATCAGCGGCAGGATGACCGCGACGACGATGTAGCCCCAGGAAATCGCCATCAGCAGCCAGCGGATGGCGCCGATTTCCATCGGGCGGGGGCGGAAGGCCTTTCCCGAAATCGTGGCGTAGCTGCCCTTGCGCATGATGAATTTGGCGGCGCCAAGCGTGATCACCATCGCGCCGGACAGCGACAGGCCCATCGCGGCCGCGCGGCCGTAATCGGGGGGGAAGGACAGCGTCGCCTCCCAGATCGCCGTGGTCACCACGAAGAACCGGCCGGGAATGCCCAGCACGAAGGCGGCGGCGAACGATCCCAGCATTTCGGCGAAGACAAAGATCGTAGCCGACAACACGCCGGGGGCGACCATCGGCAGGGTGATTTTCAGCGCCGTGCGCAGCTTGCTGGCGCCCAGCACGCGGGAGCTTTCCTCCAGCGACGGATCCATCGATTTCATGGAGGCGGAGATCATGACGAAGGCGACGGTGCCCTCGAACAGCGCCATCACCCAGGCGATACCCCAGGGGGTGTAGATGTTGAAGAAGTCGCTGCTGAACCCGATGGACCGCCAGACCTGATTGACCAATCCCGTTTTGGGGCCCAGCAGCACGCCCCAGGATAGGGCGCCGATGAGCGGGGTCATGTAATAGGGAAGCTGCATCAGCCGTTCCAGCCGCGCTCGGCCCGGGATGGCCGTGCGAGTCAGGATCCAGGCCTGGATGAAGCCGAACAGCACCGCCATGACGGTGGCGAGGCAGGCGACCCATAGCGTGTTGAGGATGACCTTCGGTTCCTCGAACAGTTCCTGGTAGTTGCCGATCCCGTATTCTTCCGGCGGGAAGGTTTGCGCGTCGCCGATATTGAGGGATTCGGTGACGAGGTAGATTAGCGGATACAGCACCAGCACGCCGCAAACGAGCAACAGCAGCGGTGCGATCCACATATTGGTTCCGGAGGATCGCATCGGTCAGCGCATTCCCGTCAATTTGTTCCACTCTTTCACGTATTGCGCGTGCGACTGCTCCAGCGCGTGCCAGTCGTCGGGCACCAGCAGCTTGAATTCCGTGGCCTTGACGCCGCCGGGCGGCGCGGGGGCGTCGGGGCGCAGCGAATGGGTGAACTGGTACTTAACGTTGGCGGTCTGACCCGGCAGGCTGAGGAACCAGTCCATGAACAGCTGCGCGGCGGCGGGGTGCGGCGCCTCCTTCACGATGCCCCAGGGCTGCGGCGTGGCAGTCAGGCCGCTGGGGGGGATGACGAACCCGACCGGTGCGCCTTTGGATTTCATCAGCAAGTAGCCGGAATATTGCGCGGTGATCGCGACCTTGTCCTGCCCGTTCACCAAGCGGTCGAACTGCTGCACGTAGCTATCGAAGGCGTGCGGCTTGGACGGCGCGAATTTGCCCCAGAAGTCGTCGCCGTACAGCTTCCGCAGCATGAACCACGTCGTGTGCTGCAAGCCGGAGATCGTCACCTTAACCGAAATCGCGTCCGCCCATTTGGGGTTCAGCATATCCGGCCAGTCGCGCGGCGCCTCGGCTTCGGAAACGAGTTTCGGGTTATAGGCAATGCCCGCGACGACCATCGCGCCCCAGGTGAAATCGCCCTCGGGCCTGGAGCGATATTCCGGTTTGAACGCGTCGAGCTCCGGCGACACGTAACGCATATAGCCGCCGCGTTTCTGGAAATCGAGCGCGAACCCCATGTCGGCGGGTTGCAGGACATCGGCGGTAAAGACCCCGCCCTGCCGTTCGGCGAGCAGGCGCGCGTAGAGCGCACCACCTTGCAAACGCAGATATGTGGGGACGATTTTCGGGAAGGCGTCGTGGAAGCGGGCGAGCATCTGTTCCGTCGCCGATTCCGGGTCGGTCGCGTAGAGGACGAGTTTTCCTTCTTGCTCCGCCTGCGCAACGTCGGCGCAGGTCTTGAACCCGTCCATCTGGCGGGGGGTCGGGCAGGCGAAGGCGGGGAGGGTGCAAAACAGCAGGGCAAAGCACAACACTAACGTCATGGCGGGCGAAGGCCCGCCATCCACGTCTTGCGATGTTGGCTGCCGGAAAAGACGTGGGCGGCGGGCCTCCGCCCGCCATGACGATATAGACATCACCGCATCCCCGTTATCTTATCCCATTCCTTCACGAACTGCGTATGCGTCTTGATGAACGCATCCCAGTCCTTGGGGAACAGCAGCTTCATCTCCGTCGGGCTAACGCCGCCGGGCGGCGGCGTGACGTCGGTGCGCAAGGAATTATACATCAGGTCCTGCCCGTAGGCGTTCTGCCCCGGCAGCCCGATGAACCAGTCCAGGAACAGCTTCGCGGCTTCCTGATGCGGGGCTTCCTTCACCGCGCCCCAGCTTTCCGGCACCGCGATCAGACCGTCCGGCGGGTAGACGTACGCGATCGGCGCGCCCTTGGCTTTCGCCAGCAAATAGCCGGAGTATTGCGCGGTGTGGATGATCTTCTCCTGCCCGTCGACGGTGCGGCCATATTGCTGCACATACGAATCAAAACCCTTGGGGTTCAGCGCGGCGAATTTCTTCCAGTAGTCGTCGCCATAAAGCTGCCGCAGCAGATACCACGTCATGTGCTGCATCCCCGACGTCGAGGCCTTGCTGGTGATCGAGTCCTTCCAGCGGGGATCGACGGCATCCAGCCAGTTTTTTGGCGCCTGATCCGGCGGCACCAGGTTTGGGTTATAGGCGATGGCCGCGACGCCGATGGCGCCCCACGTAAAGAACCCCTCCGGCGTGCTTTTCCATTCCGGCTTGTAATGCACCATTTCCGGGGACTTATATTCCATCCAGCCGCCACGCTTCTGGAAATCGAGCACCAGGCTCATGTCGGATAGCTGCACGATATCCACCAGGTAAGACTTTGCCTGCCGCTCCGACAGCAACTTGGCGTACAGCGCACCGGCCTGCAGCCGCACGTAGCCGGTGGAAATCTTCGGGAACATCTTATGGAAGCGGGCGAGCACTTTCTCCGATCCGTCCTCGGGGTCGGTGGAATAGACCACGACCGACCCCTCGGCCTCTGCCTTGGCGACGTCGGCGCAGGTCTTGAAGCCGTCCATCTGACGCGGGTTGGCGCAGAGGTCGGCGGCCCCGGCGCCGGTGGTGAACAGCAGCGCGCCCAACATGGCCGCTATCGAAGCGTATCTGCGCATCGCGTACCTCCCCTTGGATTTTCTTGCGACCGTTAGAGCACAGCCATCCCGCGCGGGAAACCGTCTACGCCTGAGTCAGCTTCCGCACCCGGTGGGTCTCGCTGTCGCCGATGTAGACCGCACCGTCCGGCCCGACCGCCGCGCCGTGCGGGCGTCCGAGGCCAGCCCCGGTCGCTGGCCCGGCGATGGTGTCCACCACCCACGTACGGGCGTCGATCCGGCGGATCGCGTGGTTTTCGGTATCCACGACGTATATGTTGCCATCTTTATCCACGGCCATCTCCTTCGGCGCGGCGAATACCGCGACCCGAGCATCCCCGCCGTCGCCTGCATAGCCACGTTCATTCGGAGTGCCGGCGACGGTTTGGATGATGCCGTCGCGGACCTGGCGGATGCTGCTGCCCTGCCGCTCCATCACATACAGCGACCCGTCCGGTGCGAAGGCCACCGCTCGGGCACCGAAGATGCCGGCGGACGTCGCGGGGCCGCCGTCGCCGTCGTGTTTGGCCTCCCCGGTCCCGGCGAAGGTGCCGATGATCCCGGTGGTCAAGTCCACCACCCGCACCCGGTGATCGGCGACGTCTGCGATATACAAGTGGGTTTGGGCCTCGTTAAGCGCCAAACCGTTGGGTTCGGCCAGTCCAGCGACCGTGGCCGGACCGCCGTCGCCGCTGTATTTGCCCGATCCGTCGCCTGCCAGGGTACTGATCCGCCCGGCCGGGTCGATCTGGCGAACCCGCCGGTTCAGCCGGTCGGCGAAAAAAATCTTTCCCCCATGGCTCACCACCACCCCATAAGGCTCGTTTAGCAGGGCCTCGGTCGCGGGGCTTCCGTCGCCCGCGAACCCCCGTTCGCAGGTGCCGGCAACGTTGCTAATGACGCCGGTTTTGGCATTCATACGCCGGATACAATGATTGAACGTATCAGAGAAAATCATGTCTCCGTCGGTGGAAAACGCGATGTCGAAGGGGTTGTTCAGCAATGCCTCCAGCGCGGGACCACCATCGCCGCTGTGCCCTTGCGTGCCCGTTCCAACCGCTGTCGAGATGATCCAAGCCATCGTGCCGCTCCCTCGTTTGCCCCTGAGGCTACGATGGTTGTCGGCGGCGGCCTGTCAAGCGTAGGATCGCCCCAACCGAATGATCCAAGGGAGCCCGAGATGGACAGCCAGACCGACTTATCCCGCGACAGCACCGCCAACGCCCTGTACGCGAAGCTGGAAGATCGCTGCTTAATGCGCGACCAGCGGGGCGCCAGCGACGTCTACTACGACCTGATCAAGGCCGGCCGGCCGATGAACGAGATCATCGCCGAGGGGGTGCGCATCCATGCCCCCTACACGCATGTGCCTTATCATGAGCGGATCGACGACGGGTACCCCAATTTCGTCAACAACGACCACTGCCTGCTGAGCGCCCGAGCCACCATCAACCTGTCGAAGATGATGCCGAGCCATTTGGCGATGCTGCCGATGGCGCAGACCATCTGGTACATCCCCACCGGCCTTGATATCTGGGCCCAGAAGCTGGACCAGGCGCCCGGCCACTACACCCGCCACCGCGGCAACCATGGGGAGCTGGAGCCGAACCCGCCGGCCCCCAAGGTCTATTGGGAAGACCAACAGCCGCTGCGCGTTAACGCGCCGCTGAAGGAACGCCTGGGCGAATGGATGACCCAGGTGCACCGCGGCAACGTGATCGACGCTTATAAGCTGTTTCTCGGCAATTTCGAGGAAAAGGCCGACCGCAAGGAAGTCCTGGCCGAGATGTGCTTCGCCGGCCTGATGGATGTGCAGGACCGCGTGCTGCACAACCGGTCCTACACGACCGGCCACAAAGCCTACCGCACCCGCTCCACCGTCGAGCTCGGCAACGCGTTGGGCTGGGAAAACGCCCATAACGTGATCTACGCCGGGGCGCTGGACGTCGCCGTCGGGCCGCGCTGGTACTCGACCTACGAGTTCGCCTGCAACTGGATCCGGATGAATATCGACGGCGAGGTCCTGCGCGCCGTCCCCTATGGCGGCGTGGGCGAAAAAGAGCTGGCGACGCTGAGCCAGACCGGCCCGGTGCCGGCCGAGGACGCGAACGCGCTGATCCACGCCATCACCCGCGGGCGCGAAATCAACGCGTTCGAGGTCATGACCCGCATGCTGAAATCCGGCCAAAACCCGCGCCGGATCCTGGATGTGCTGCAGTTGGCGATCGGCCAGATCGTGCTGGAAACGCGCGATCCCAACTGGTTCAACATGCCGCACCACTGCTATGAGTACCACAACACCCTGGCGTGGTTCTGGGACAATTTCGACCATCCGCGCCGGCTGCGGCTGCTCTACGTCGCGGCCAGCTTCGCCAACCGGGTGGCGGAATGCCAGCAAGGCCTGAATGACTCCACCCCGTTCGTGGCCAAGGCACCGGCTGGCGCCAGCGCTATGACCGCCGGGCAACTGTTGGACCGGGTCGAAAGCGCCATCCTCAGCGTCAATATTCAGGACAGCGCGGACTGGACGCAGGCCTATATCGAGAATGTCGCCGACAAGGCACCGCTGGTGCAGCGGATCGCGCTGTCCGCTTGCCGGCACGGCAACGACCCGCACAACCAGGAAATTGCCCAGTGCATGCTGATGGATTGGGGCACCAATCAGCACCCGAACCGCGATCTGCTGCTGCTGGCCGCCGCTTGGCACACTGCCGGGCACCGCAAATACGGCGACACGCAGGAGCCGTCCCGCCGGTTTGGTCAGGCGTTCGGCTTCAGCGAAATCTCCGCGTAAAGGGGCCGGACCATGACGCTGACCATCGAGGCAATCGACCCCGTTTCGCGCCCGTTTTTCGCGGGCGTGGTGTCGGGCGTCGATATCACCAAGCCGCTGACCCGGTCCGAGGCGGCGCAAATCGAAAAGGGCATGGACGCGTTCGGTGTGCTGGTCTTCCACGATCAGGCGCTGACGGACGAGACGCAGATGGCGTTCTCCCGCAATTTCGGAGAACTCGAGCTGGCGACCAATAATTTACGGACGGACAAGGAGCAGCGGCTCGGCGCGCATATCGCCGATATTTCGAACCTCGATAACGACAACAAGGTGCTGGGGCGCGAAAACCGCCGGCGGTTGTTCAGCCTTGGCACGCGTCTCTGGCATTCGGACTCGTCGTTCAAGGTCGTGCCGGCGAAGTTCTCGCTGCTGTCGGCTCGGATCATTCCGGATGCCGGGGGGAACACCGAATTCGCCGATATGCGCGCCGCTTGGGATACGCTGGACCCGGAAACCCAGGCCGAGTGCCTGCCGCTGGTGTGCGAGCACTCCCAGCTTTTCTCTCGGGCGCTGATCGGGTTCGGGGATTTCACCGATGAGGAGCGGAAGAATTTCGCACCGGTGCAGCAGCGGCTGGTGCGGACGCATCCGTCGACCGGGCGGAAGTCACTTTACCTGGCCTCGCATGCCGGAACGATTCTCGGCTGGCCGACTCCTGAGGCGCGCGCGTTCCTGCGCGACCTGACGGAGCACGCCACCCAACGCAAATTCGTCTATTCGCACAAGTGGACGATGAACGATCTGGTGGTGTGGGACAATCGCGCGACGATGCACCGGTCGCGGCCCTTCGATGCGACCCAGGTGCGGGATATGCACCGCACGACCGTCGCGGGGATGCGGTCCACGATGGCGGAGGCGGCTTAGTCTTGGCGACCGTCAAACTTTGGACTGACGAGGAGGTCGCGCGGGACCCTCGGGTCAAAGCGGTGTTCGACGATATCCGTGGGATCCGAAACTCGGATTTCGTCAACAATTTCTGGCGCGGGCTGGCGAACCAGCCCGCGGTCCTGGAGCGTACCTGGGCGGATCTGAAGGCGGTGATGTTCGCGCCGGGGGCACTGGATCCGCTGACCAAGGAACTGATCTACATCGCGGTTTCGACTGCCAACGGATGCTCCTATTGCATCCACTCCCACACCGCCGCGGCCAAAGCGAAGGGCATGACCGGCGAGCAACACGCTGAGCTGATGGCCGTGATCGGGATGGCCGCGACAACCAACGCACTGGTCACCGGCTTGCAGCTGCCGGTCGATCCCGAATTTCAGGTCTGACGCGCATGTTGAAAGTGATCGGTCTTCTGACCCGCAAGCCGCATCTGACCCATGAACAGTTCGTGGATCATTGGCTGAACGTGCATGGGCCGCTGGCTTCGGCGGTGCCCGGTATCCGCCGCTACGTGCAGTCGCACATCCGGGATACCCGCACCCGGCCCGACGTGCCGGAGAGTGCTGTCCAGATCGATGGGATCGCCGAACTATGGTACGACGATCTGGCGAGCTACGAAGCGGCGGCCCGTACGCCGGAGATGAAGCGGCTGACCGATGACGGGGCGTTGATTATTTCCGAGATCAAGACGTTCTTGATCGAGGAGAAAGAGATCATTCCGCTGAAACCGTCATAATCCGCCATGGTCGGGCTTGACCCGACCATGGCGGTGTGTGGGGACGGGATCACCCCCAAGCCTTCTCCGCCACCGCATTCCGAGCAGCAACCCGCCCGAACGCGAGACACTCACCCAGGTTTCCGGTGCCCTGGTACAGGTAGGAGTAAATCGACCCCAGCTCTCCTGAGCTATACAGACGGGGAATGGGCGTCCCATCGGGACGCACGATCTGCGCCTTTTCGTTACGCCGAGGCCCGCCCTGGGTGTTCAGCATCGAGGGCGACATTTCCACCGCGTAGAACGGTCCCTGCGCGATCGGTGTCATCATCATGGTGCGGCCGAATTCCGCGTCGTGACCGGCCTCGCAGAACCCGTTCCAGCGACCGACGGTCGCCTCCAGCGTCACCGGGTCTAACCCGATAACAGAAGCCAGCGCACCGATGCTGTCCGCTTTCTTGATCCAGCCTTTCGCCAATTCCTTACTGTTATCCGCACTCCAATCATATTTCTCGACGATCTGCGTCCATCCATGGCTCGGGTGCCCATCGTACAGCGGCCCCGCCGAGAAATGCGCGTGGTCGACGATCAAATACATCGGGCATGGGGTGGATAGCGGGAGCCAGCGGCCGTTGACCGGCACCTTGCCATGCCTTGTCTTGAACTTCTCGTCGGTGAAGCGCCGCCCGTCCGGACCGACAACGATCATGCCGCCCGGCGGTTGCTTGCTGTAGTGTAGCGCCTGCATGGAAAATGTCGTGCGGACCTCCGGCACCTTCAGCGCCATCGATGGGCCGGCGTAGTTGTTCATGTGCCAGAGGTCGGCGCCCACGGACATCGCCATGGTGATGCCGTCGCCTTCGTTGTACGGCGAACCCGAGGTATAGCAGTAAGGCACGCCAGGAAGATAATTGCGGATCATCTCCTGATTGTTCTCGAACCCGCCGCAGGTCAGAATCACGCCTTTACGGGCTTTGACGTAGACCGGCTTGTCACCCCGCATCGCGCGCACGCCCAGGATTTCCTTGGTATTGTCGTGCTGGATCAGCGCCTTGCCCGGCGTTTCGTAAAGCACCTGGATCGGGCGTTCCTTCACCAGCCGCTCGAACAATTTCCAGGTGTAGGAATACCCGTAGGTGGGGCCGTCGTGGAATTTATGCACGCAGTCCGAACCAGGCAGATCGGGGAATTCGATGCCGACCGGCGGGTGCTGATGCTCCTGTGGATCGCCGCCCAGGGTCGCGAGCCAGTCGTTGTTGAGGCACATTTCCTCCGCCCACACCTTCACCATCGCTTCCGGCACGGTGAACGGGCCGCAGAGCGCGGTCAGGTAGGCGATGGCGCTCTCGACCGAGGAGGTGTTCAGATACCCCTGCCCGGCGACGCGGGTATTGCCGCCTTCCTCGCCCTCGGGGGCCTTTTCCAAAATCACGACCTTGGCGCCCAATTCGTGCGCCGTCACGGCGGCCGCCATGCCGGCCGCCCCGAAACCGACGACCACGACGTCGGCTTCCACATCCCAATGTTGTTGCATCATCATTTCCTGAGTGAAAACCGGCGGTCACCGGCACAGACACCGACGGCGGGGGGCAGCGACCCCCCCCGCCGAAGGCGATGCTCGGGTTATTCCGCCGCGGCGGCAGCGCGATCCACGTCATGGTAAGGCCGGCGCTGGATCTTCGCCATGTTCAGCCCCTCGATCCGCAACAGCCGGGTCGCGGCCTTGCGCTCGGGGGAGTGCAGCACGCCGATCTCGTACAGATAGGCGTCGCCGACCTTCATGACATAGTTGTGGTTGAACTTGGCCTTGCCCGGCTCGGTTTCGGTCGGGCGCGCCACGCAGTCCCAGGCGGTCATGATCGTCTCGCCGGCAGCCTGGCCGTAAATCGCCCAGGACGGACCGTGATCGTGCGGATTGCTGCCCTTCGGGCCGGTGTACCCGTGCGCCAGAATGGTAAAGCCGAATTCCGCGTCCTCGTACAGAACATGCCGCTCAGGCGTTCCCACCGGGATGTAGGTCTCGATAAACCGCGGGTCGGCCAGCGCCTGCCTGGTGAGGTCGCGGATCTTCTCGCGGCCCGGCGGGCCGGGATTGTCCTTCAGCGCAGCGTGGCAGTCGGCCGCGAATTGTTCGATCGTGATGGTCATTGGAGGCGTCTCCTTCTTCCGGATATTAGCGACGATAGGGAAAACAGCGGTGCCGGTCGAGGGTCATGCCGAAATGCCGGCCCAGCGTCTCGATCGCGTCGCCATGATCGGGGTAGGGGTCGGCGTTGCCGCGGCCGACGACAATGCAGGTGCCCTCCGGCCGGCCTTTCGGGGGCAACATGGCGGTGACCAGCGCCATCCCGTCCTGATCGCGCAGGGTAAGGAAGATCGGCATGACGCGCTGGATATAGGCTTCCTTGCCGATGTCCTGCTCGATGAAGACGGTGGTGGCGGGTTGGTAGGCGTCGATGGCACGCTCGCGTTCGCGGCGGTAGTGCTTTTCGACCGCGTGGTGCATCGTCAGGGACTCGGCGATCGCCTCGCCTTCCGACATCAGGCGGAACCAGGTGCGGTCTTTGGGGGCGTCGCAGACGTATTCCATGCGGTAGCTCCCGGCAGGACATGGCTTGGACGTTGGTTGCCCCAAGCTTAGGATGGAACCCGGCAGCAAAGCAAACGGCGGGAAGCAGATGGCGGATACCTTCGATTACGTAATTATTGGTAGCGGCGCGGCTGGGTCGGTGCTCAGCAACCGCCTCACGGAGGAACCGGGCAACACCGTGTGTACCCTGGAATGCGGCCCGCCCGACCGGCACCCGTTCATTCACATCCCCGCCGGCTTCATCAAGATGCTGTTCAACCCCGCATACACCTGGCAGTTCCAAACGGAACCAGGCGAGGGCACCAACGGCCGCCGCATCCCCACCACCCAGGGCCGCACGCTGGGCGGGTCGAGCTCGATCAACGGCATGATCTACAATCGCGGCCAGCGGGAGGATTTCGACCACTGGGCGCAGCGCGGCAATCGCGGCTGGGGCTACGTGGATATTCTCCCCTACTTCAAGCGCGGCGAGCGCCGGGTGGGCGTCGGCGACGACCGCATCCATGGGCGCTCCGGCAGCCTCCCCGTCACCGACAACGACTGGATGCACCCGATCTGCGAGGCGTTTATCGAGGGTGCCGGCGAACTCGGCATCCCCCGTTGCCAGGACTACAACTCCGGCGATAACCAGGCCGGTGTCGGCTACTTCCAACGGCTGATCAACCGCGGTTTTCGACATTCCGCCGCCCGCGTCTTCCTGCATCCCGCCCGAGCGACCGGGCGCCTGGACGTTCGCACCGATGCAAGAGCGGCCCGTATTCTGTTTGAGGGCACCAAGGCCATCGGTGTCGAATACATCGATGATCGCGACCGTACGACCCGCCACCAGGTGTTCGCCCGCCGCGAAGTGATCGTCTCCGCCGGCACCGCCAACACTGCCCGGCTGCTGCAAATCTCCGGCGTCGGGCCGGCCTGGCTGCTGGGTGACCTCGGCGTGCCCGTGGTCGCCGATTTACCTGTCGGGGAAAATTTCCGGGACCATTACAATGCCCGCATCGTGGCGCGCGTGAAGAACATCCGGACAATGAACGAAATGTCGCACGGCTTCGGCCTGATGGGGCAAATCGCGCGATGGGCGCTGGGGAAACCGTCGATCCTCGCGACCAGTCCGTCGATTGTGCACTGGTTCTGGAAGACCGAGGACACGATGCGGCAACCCGACATCCAGGGCGTGTTCAGCCCCGCCAGCTACAAGCAGGGTTTCGTGGGGCTGCTCGACGACTACCCCGGCATGACCTGCGGCGTCTGGCAACACCGGCCGGAGAGCATCGGCTACGTGCGGGCGCGTTCCACCGATGTGTTCGAGGATCCGATTATCCAGCCCAACTACCTGAAGGATCCGATCGACCAGCGTGTCATGGCGCGCGGCATGCGGCTGGCGCGGCAGTTGTTGCACACCGGCGCGCTGGCAGAATTCTTCGACAAGGACGAACTGCCCGGCCCCAACGTGCACACCGACGACGAGTGGCTGGATTATGCTCGGCAGTACGGATCGACGTCCTACCATCTGATCGGGACCGCCCGCATGGGACCAGCGTCCGACAAAACCTCGGTCGTCAGCGACGAATTGAAGGTGCACGGGCTACAAGGGCTGCGGGTGGTGGATGCCTCCATCATGCCGAACATGCCCTCGGCGAATACTTACAGTTCCACGATGATGATCGCGGAGAAAGCGTCGGACATGATCCGGGGGCGGGCGCCGCTGGCACCGGTGGAGGGAATTCCCGCGTAGGGGGCGTGATTTTTGCCGCACGATATCGTTACGGAACCAACCTGCCATCCGCGAGCCAACTCCGCAGCACGTTCTTGGCCAGCTTTCCCGTCGGCCCGTGCGGCAGTTCGTCCACGAACGCGATCGAGTCCGGCAGCCACCATTTCGGGACGAGCTCCGACAGATGCGCGCGCAGATTGTCGTCCGTGGGGTTGGCGCCCGGACGCGGAACGACCACCAAGAACGGCCGCTCCTGCCATTTCGGGTGGGGGATGGCCAGCACGGCGGCCTCCAGCACCGCGGGGTGGCAAAGGGCAGCTTCCTCCAGGGCCTGGCTGCTGATCCATTCGCCCCCGGATTTCACCATGTCCTTGGCTCGGTCCAGCAGATGCAGGGTGTTGTCGGGGTCGATGGCGGCGATGTCGCCGGTTCCCATCCAGCCGTCTGGGGTCTGGAATTCCACCTCCGGGCGTTTGTAGTATGCGGCGGCGACCCAGTGGCCTCGGACCTGGAGCAATCCGGGCGTCTTGCCGTCTTGGGGCGCGGGCTTACCCGTTTCGTCTACGATGCGTATTTCATTGCCGTAGAGCGGTTTACCCTGGGTGCGCATCGCGGCAAGGTCGTTTTGTGCGAAAGACATGGTGGAGCCCGATGTGGTTTCCGTCATGCCCCAGCCGTGGATGGTGCGGACGCCGTAGTCTTTTAGGTAGGCCTCCATCATCGCGGCGGGGGGCGCGGTGCCGCCGGAGAACAGGCGGTCCAGGCGGCCGAGCCCCTGCCCCGTCTCCCGGCAGTGTTCGAGCATGCCGAGCCAGATGGTGGGGACTCCGGGGCCGACGGTGATGTTTTCGGAGACGATCAGTCGGTGCAGAAACGCTGTGTCGGCGCCGCGGCCGGGGAGCACCAGTTTCGCGCCATACATCGGGCCGAAGAACGGGATGGCCCAGCCGTTGCAGTGGAAGAAGCCGGGGACGGCGAGGATGGCGTCGTCGGCGTTCAGCCCCCAGCCGTTGCCGCCGCCGGCGGACAGGGCGTTCAGGACAGTGCCTCGGTGGCTATACAGCGCCCCCTTCGGCTGGCCGGTGGTCCCGGACGTGAAGCACAACAGGGCGGCGGTTTTTTCATCCAGGTCGGGCCAGGCGTAGTCGGGGTCCCCTGGGGCGATCAGGTCCTCGTAGTTGACGACGTTGGGCAGGGTGGTGGCGGGCATGTCGTCGCGGGGCGCCATGATGACGAACTCTTCGACGTGTGTGAGCTGGGACAACAGGGACTCGGCCAGCGGGAGCGTGTCCAGGTCGATGAACAGCGTGCGGTAGCCAGCGAAGTTGATGGTGTAGGCGATCTGGGCGGGCGGTAGCCTCGGGTTGGCGGTGTGGAGCACGGCGCCGGTACCGGTGATGCCGTAGAACAGCTCCAAATGGCGGTGTGTGTTCCAGGCGAGGGAGCCGTACATCTCTTGATGGAGTTGCGACGCCAGCCGACGAACGCGTGCGGCGATTTCGGCATAGTTCGTGCGGACGGTTTCGTTGTGGCCGTGGGACACGATCTCCGTCGCACCAAAGTTCGCCGCACCGTGCGTCAGCACGGTGGGGAGCGTTAGCGGGTAATCCTGATTCAAACCGAGCATGTCTCGACGCCGCGGATGTTGCGGGGCATTCTTGGGGGGACAGCGAGGGAGATGCAAACGTGGCTGGCATGATGGACGGCAAGGTTGTGGTCGTGACGGGCTCCGGCGGCGGGGTCGGGCGGGAGATCGCCTTGATGATGGCCGCGGCGGGGGCGAAGGTGATCGTCGCCGATATCGGCGCGTCGCTGTCCGGCGCCGGCGGGTCGTCCAGCCCCGCGGAGCAGACCAAGGCGCTGATTGAGCAGCGCGGCGGGGCGGCCGAGGTATGCACCGAGTCCGTCGCCGCCTGGGGCAGCGCGCAGAAGATTATCCAGGCCGCGCTCGATCATTACGGGCGCATCGATGCGGTGGTGAACAACGCCGGCATTCTGCGGGATGGGATTTTCCATCGCATGACCGAGGACGATTGGCTGTCGGTGATTTCCGTGCATTTGAATGGGTCGTTCTTTGTCTCGCGCGCGGCGGCGGAGCACTACCGCAAGCAGGAGAGCGGGGCCTTCGTGCATATCACCTCCACATCCGGGTTGATCGGGAATGTGGGGCAGGCGAATTATGCCGCTGCCAAGCTGGGCATTACCGCTTTGTCGAAATCCATCGCGCTGGATATGGCTCGGTATAATGTGCGGTCGAATTGTTTGTCGCCTTGGGCCTGGAGCCGGATGACGTCGTCGATTCCGACCACGACCCCCGAGCAGAAGGCGGCGGTGGAGAAGTTGCAGAAGATGACGCCGGACAAGAACGCACCGCTGGCGGTTTATCTGTGTTCCGATGCGGCGAGGGACGTGACAGGGCAGGTGTTCGGGACACGGATGCATGAGATTTACTTGTTCAGTTCTCCGAGGCCGATAAGGGTGGTGCATCGAGCGGAGGGGTGGACGCCGGAGAGCATCGCCGCGATCGCCGGGCCGGCGTTGAAGACGGGGTTTATGCCGTTGGATACGTCCGAGGAGTGTTTCAATTGGGATCCGGTTTAGGGGGCGTCGGGCGCAACATCGCGGTCGGCCTCGGTCGTTCGAACCCCGACGATCACTCCATCGAATTCCAGTGCGTGAAGGGGATGTCCTCGTAAGCAGCGTCGGCGCGACCACGCCCGAAGCCGCCACAACCGTCGTTAAATGACGGCTACTAGCGCCCCACCGAAATCAATTTAATTCGCCGCCCATCGACCCCGAGCGCGATTTCCCCCCGCTTCAGCGCCAAGGCGTCGTTGCCGTAGACGTCCAGGCGCCAGCCGTGCATGGCCGGTACGTCGGGCCGATCCTCGACCGCCAGCCGGTCGATATCATCGGAATTAGCGACCAGCTTCGGCGCCACGTGGTGCTGCTCGCATTTGGCGGCCAGGAGCACTTTCAGCAGGGATACCAGCGCCGCCGACGGCTTGGGTGTGTCGCGGGCCGCCGGAGGCAATGGCAATAAATCCTCGGGCAGAGACCGAGCGGCTTCGATCACCGCGAGCATGGCCTGGCCGCTCTTGCCCTCGGCGAAGCCTTTGGTGATGCCCCGGGCGCGGGCGAGTTCCTCGGTATTCGCCGGGGCGGTGGCGGCGATTTCCAGCAGCGCCTCATCCTTCACCAGGCGCTGGCGGGGGATGTTGACGCGCTGGGCCTCCCGCTCCCGCCATGCGGCCAGGGCTTGCAACTGCCCGAGAAAGCGGCGGTTGTTGGACCGGGGGCGCAGGCGCTCGAATGCTGTTTCGGGGTCGACGCGATAGGTGGAGGGCTCGTGCAGGACGGCCATTTCCTCCTTCACCCAGTCCAGTCGCTTGTCGGCGGCGAGGCGGGCGCAGAGGGCTTCGTACACATCGCGCAAATGCGTCACGTCGGCGGCGGCGTACGCAATCTGGGCGGCGGACAAGGGGCGGGCGGCCCAGTCGCTGAAGCGGTGGGTCTTGTCGATGGCCCCGCCGGTCAGGCCGGACACCAGCGCCTCATACCCCACCTGATCCCCGAAGCCGGCGACCATGGCGGCCACCTGGGTGTCGAACATGGGCCGGGGCACGTCGCCGAACTTGAGGACGAAGATCTCGATGTCCTGGCGGGCGGCATGGAACACCTTGGTGACGGAGGTGTCTGCGAACAACTCCTGCATCGGGGTCATGTCCAGGCCGGCGGCCAATGCATCGATCACCGCCGTTTCGTGCACCCCGCCCAGCTGCACCACGCACAGCTCGGGCCAGTAGGTGCGCTCCCGCATGAACTCGGTGTCCACGGTGACGAAGGTTTCCACGCGTAGGCGCTGGCACAAGGCGGCCAGGGCATCGGTGGTTGTGATGAGGGCGGGGGGGGGGTGGCCGGGGCGGGACGAAGGAGGCATGCGGTGGTTCTAACGGATGTGCGCCAAACGCGATAGGATCAGCTTGACTTGCCCAACCGACCGGGGCTTGTGTCCCGCCCCACGCCAAAGACCAGGATATCGCCCCGAAATGCACGCCTACCGCACCCACACCAACGGCGCCTTGCGAGCCGCCGACGCCGGCCAGCCCGCCCGATTGTCCGGCTGGGTGCATGCCAAGCGCGACCATGGCGGACTGCTGTTCGTCGACCTGCGCGACCATTACGGCATCACCCAGTGCGTGTTCGCCGCTGGCTCCCCCGCGTTTGGCGCCATCGACGCGGTGCGGCCGGAGAGCGTGATCACCGTCACCGGCACCGTCGTGATGCGCGAAGCCGGCACCGTGAACCCCAAGCTGCCGACCGGGGAGATCGAGCTGAAGGTCGGCGACATGGTGGTGCAATCCACCGCCGAGGTGCTGCCGATGCAGGTGGCCGGCGACGAGAAGTTCCCCGAGGACATCCGCCTGCGCTACCGCTTCATCGACCTGCGCCGCGACAAGGTGCACCGGAACATGATGCTGCGGTCGAACGTCATCACGTCCATCCGGCGGCGGATGATCGAGTCCGGGTTCATGGAATACCAAACGCCGATCTTGACGGCGTCCTCCCCCGAGGGGGCGCGCGACTTCCTGGTGCCGGCGCGCAACCACCCCGGCAAGTTCTACGCCCTGCCGCAGGCGCCGCAGCAGTTCAAGCAGTTGCTGATGGTGGCCGGCTTCGACCGCTACTTCCAGATCGCGCCGTGCTTCCGCGACGAAGCAAGCCGCGCGGACCGGTCGCCGGGCGAGTTCTACCAGCTCGATTTCGAGATGAGCTACGTCACGCAGGAGGATGTGTTCAACACCATCGAACCAGTCATCGCCGGCGTGTTCGAGGAGTTCGCCGAGGGGCGCGGCGTGTCCAAGCCGCCCTTCGTGCGCATCCCCTACGACCAGTCGATGCTGCAATTCGGCTCCGACAAGCCCGACCTGCGTAACCCCATCCGCATCGCCGACGTGACCGAGCAGTTTGCCGGATCGGGCTTCGGGCTGTTTGCCCGCATCGCCGCGTCGGGCGGGGTGGTGCGCGCCATCCCGGCGCCCAGCGCCGCGTCGCAGCCGCGCAGCTTCTTCGACAAGCTCAACGACTGGGCGAAGACCGAGGGCGCCGGCGGGCTGGGCTACATCGTCTACGACGCCGACGGCCCGAAAGGCCCCATCGCGCGCAACCTGGAAGCCGACCGCGCCGAGGCCATCCGCGTGGCCGCTGGGCTGAAGCCAGGCGATGCCGTGTTCTTCGCGGCTGGGAATAAGGACACCGCCCCAAAATTCGCCGGGCAGGTGCGCACCCGCCTCGGCGAGGAGCTTGGCCTGATCGCATCGGGGGAATTCCGCTTCTGCTGGGTGACCGACTTCCCGATGTTCGAACTGAACGAGGACACGGGCCTGATCGACTTCAGCCACAACCCGTTCAGCATGCCGCAAGGCGAGCTGGAGGCGCTGAACACCCAGGACCCGCTCACGATCAAGGCGTTCCAGTACGACATTGTGTGCAATGGTATCGAGCTATCATCCGGCGCCATCCGCAACCACCGCCCGGACATCATGATCCGAGCGTTCGAAATCGCCGGGTATTCCGCCGCGGACGTCGAAGCCCGGTTTGGCGGCATGCTGAACGCCTTCCGCTACGGCGCGCCGCCGCACGGTGGCTCCGCGCCCGGCATCGACCGCATCGTGATGCTGCTGGCCGATGAGCCGAACATCCGCGAAGTCATCCTGTTCCCGCTGAACCAGGGCGGCGAGGACCTTCTGATGGGGGCTCCCGCGGAAGTGACGGCGGCGCGATTGAAGGAATTGTCGTTGAAGATCGACATTCCGCCGCCCCGGCCGCGCGCGACGGGCGGTTAAAACGCTTTGAATGCTGGCGCGGCGACGGCCGTGTCCCTATCTACCTATGCGGCGGGCCGCCTCCCGGCCGCCCGATGGAGTGACCCAATGCGCTTTCCCGCCGGGCTGGCAGCCTTGCTTCTGATCGCCCCGTTGTCTGGTTGGGCGGCGAACGCTCCCACGAAAGCCGCCGACCCGATCGGCGCGCAGTTGCTGGCGCATCGTGCGTTGTATTCCTTGACGTTCAACCCCAAGGCATCGAACGCCGAGCAAAGCGGCAGCGACATCGTGGGCGCGCGCGGCACCATGGGGTATGAGGTGATCGACGCCTGCGACGGCTGGGCGGTGCGGCAGAAGCTACGCATGACCATCACCAACTCCGACGGGCAGGACGTGCAGATGTCGTCGGACTACGCGACATGGGAGTCGAAGGACGGGCTGAAGTTCCGCTTCCACATGACGCAGATGACCGACAACGCCGTGACTAGCCAGACCGACGGGGATGCCTCATTGGTGTCGGCCGGCGGAACGGGGGAAGCGCATTACGTGCGGCCGCGCGAGCAGACCAAGACACTGCCGGCTGGCACGTATTTCCCCACTGCGCATACGGTGGCGATTTTGGAAGCGGCGCGTGCGGGGAAAAAATTCATGGCCGTGCCGCTGTTCGACGGCACGGATGAAAATGGGGCGGAGGACAGCTCCATCGCCATCGTCGATTGGAAGCCGCCGCACCAGACCACCTACCCGGCCCTGACGTCGCTCCCCAGCGCTCGGGTGCGGCTGGCATTCTTCGACCGCGCGCCGGGCACGACCACGCCGACTTATCAGGTGGGTCTGCGGTATTGGGAAAACGGCGTGGCGGACGACATGCAGATGGATTTCGGCGATTTCGTGATGGATGCGAAAATGACGGAATTGTTGTCGCAACCGAAACGGTGTTAGGGCAACGATCTTCCCCGCCCAATCGCCGTTACTCCGAAACAGTCCCTGAGTGAATCGATAGCCGCCTGCGCGGCTGCCCGCTTCGGGGTTGCGGTACCGGCCAAATCCCCCTGATCCGCCTCGGACCGTGGCACCAGCAGGTTGGCACCTATTCCGATCAGGCGGAACGGCGTTCCGGTCGCCGGGAGGCCGCGCTGTTGGTCAGCAGACAATCGCGGCAGAGCGTGCCGATGTCATGAGGCCGGCCAAAGCCAGGCCGCCCCGCGCACGCCCGAGGAGTCGCCGTGCTGGTTCTTCACGATCCGGGTCGTGACCGCGTCGCTGAACACGTAGCGCATCAGCCGCTCGGGGATGGCGGTGTAGAGGTGGTCCATGTTGGACAGGCCCCCGCCGAGCACGATGACGTCGGGGTCGAGGATGTTGATGACCTGGGTCAGGCCTCGGGCCAGGCGGTCGGCGTGGCGGGCCAGGGCTTGTTGGGCTTTGACCTCCCCCGCGGCGGCGCGGGCTGGGATGCCGGACGCGTCGTGCGCGCCGGGCCCGTCGCAATCGCGCGCCAGAGATGGGCCGGCGACGTAGGTTTCCAGGCAGCCCCATTGGCCGCACCAGCAGGGCACGCCGGGGACCTCGCTGAGGCGTGGCCAAGGGAGCGGCATGTGGCCCCACTCGCCGGCCACACGGTTGGGGCCTCGGTGCACCCGCCCGTTGGCGACGATACCGCCGCCGCAGCCGGTGCCGAGGATGACGCCGAACACCACGCCGTGGCCGGCGCCGGCGCCGTCGGTGGCCTCGGACAAGGCGAAGCAGTTGGCGTCGTTTTCGACGCGGATTTCGCGGCCGAGCAGGGCGCCGAGGTCGGTGTCGAGCGTGTGGCCGTTGAGGGCGATGGAATTGGCGTTTTTGACCCGCCCGGTGGCAGGGCTGATCACGCCGGGGATCCCGATGCCGACGGTCGCCGTGACTTTCAGCCGCGCTTCGGCGTCGCGGACCAGGGTGGCCAGGGCGGCCAGGGTTTCCTGGTAGCCGCTGGGGGTGGGAACGCGATGGCGCAGAGCCTCGGTGCCGTCGGGTGCAAGCACGACGATCTCGATCTTGGTGCCGCCCAGGTCTATGCCGATACGGTGGTCCGTCATGGGCCATAGGATGGAGCGGTCTTGGGCACGGGGCAATCGGATTCCGGTTGAACGACGGGTTGCCCCTGTCTCCTTGACGGTCACCGGCTTCCCGGCCTGTACTGTGCAAACGGAAGATTGGTTTTGATCAAAAACTCAAGACTTACGCAAGAAACCCAGACCATTGATCCGATTGGGCTTTTCCATTGCGGAAGTTTCGTGCATAAAGGGCGCATGATCTACGGCTATGCAAGGGTGTCCACGGACGGCCAAACCGTCGCGGCGCAGGTGGCGACGCTGACCGCCGCTGGAGCGGCGAGGGTGTTCCGCGAGGTGGCGAGCGGGGCGAAGACCGACCGCACCCAGCTTCGCCGTGCGCTCGACCAGCTCGAGGCCGGAGACGTGTTGCTGGTAACGCGGCTCGACCGCCTGGCGCGCTCGACGCGTGACCTGTTGAACACGCTGGCCACGATCACCGAACGCAAGGCGGGCTTCCGATCCCTCGGCGACACATGGGCGGACACGACCACGGCGCATGGGCGGTTGATGCTGACCGTCCTCGGCGGGCTGGCGGAGTTCGAGCGGGAGTTGATCCGCGCGCGGACAGGCGAAGGGCGCGCCCGCGCCAAGGCGCGGGGTAAGAGCCTCGGCCGACCGTTCAAGCTCACGGCGCATCAGAGACAGGAAGCCCTTGCGCGGCGCGAGGGCGGGGAGTTGTTGAGCGAGATCGCGCGGAGCTACAATGTCAGCAGCAGCACGATTTCGAGGCTCACGGCATGATCATCCACACGGAAAGCGAATACGAAGCGAGAACGCGATGACAGAGGACGCGCAATCATCCGTCTTTGTCTGGACTAAGATGCAGACGGAATCGGGTATGAGTCTCCCTGCGATCCTTGCAATAAAAGAGATCGAGAGGCTTGCGGGAAACGGTGTATTTTGGTGGGGTATCGGAAATAGTTTAGGGAGCGAAGTGCGGGTTCAGGCCAAGAAATCCAACGGAACACTTCCCGTCCTATTTTCGCTTATGCTTTCTAGACCGAAAGCCAAAGATTCCGATCTGAGCGGGCTTCGCATCTGGACGAAATGCAAACGCGACGACTCCTCCGATCCCGTTGATTTGCCATCTCACGTTCTGGAATTCAGCGGCAACCAGAACGGCCCTGACCACCATTATGCATTGGTTTGTCATTCCCAGATACCACTGGCCGTGACGTCGCATGGGGCGTTTGATCCATCTCGTTGCACGACTCTCAATGGTAAGCGTCCCGGCGATAGCCAGACCACGGCCTTGCTGAAAGGAAATCCCTATGAAGATCATCCAGAAGGTAAGTATCACTTCGGATTTCGTGCAACATTAGTGGAACCGTGGGCCGTTAAGCTTGTGTCCCCGCTTAGATTACCTAGCAGTGGCAATCAGCTATTATTAGACGGCTGGAAGCGTGATTGGGAGAGATTTGTTGCTCGAATCCGTTCCGAGTAAGTCCAGCGTGATATGGAACAACGGTAGGGTGCACCACTTAGGGGTCACTTGCCGAGAGCTACGATGCCGGACTGGCGACGATTTCGAGATCGGCAACAGGATACGGCAGTCGGGAGAAAAAGACAGTGTTAGTCAAGCATGAAGCGCAAATTGTCGGGAACATTGGTCTATTTTACGCATGCTACCGTTTGTCGAGAATTGGTTGGAACGCAATGCCCACAAGCAGAAATGCCAGAGGCATCGACATCATCGCTTATTCCCCCGACGCCTCACGTTTTATCGGCATACAGGTCAAATCGCTCTCGAAGGGGTCACCAGTTCCACTCGGAAAGACGCTCGACGGGATCAAGGGCGATTGGTGGATCATCGTAAGCAACACGATGTCAGAGTCGCCCTCAGCATTTATCATGCTTCCAAACGAGGTCAAAAAAGAGGCGCATCGTGGGGAGAAAGATGATCGTGTGTCCTACTGGCTACAACCGCGCAAATACAATCAAGACCAGTTTCGAGAAAATTGGAGTCGGCTTGCAATCGCGAATACCTAGCGAGTTACCATAAAGCCCATTCTGCGGCAATATATCATTTTTGAGACGGCGCGGCTGTTCGCGATCAAAGCCGAGCTGCACAGTGTCAGTGCCCTCAAGGTCCTGTATCAGAGCCTTCGAACATCGGCGCTGCGCGCCGTCCGCCCCCCTTGACACACCCTAACAAACAAGGTTAGCAATACAGACATGCACCCAACGGCGACATCAACGTCCCGGCCGGCCCCACCCGATCCCACACAGGATCGGCCCGCCCCAACCATGCCCGAAGGGATCGCCGCCCTCCTCCAACTCGTCCGCATCCTGCTCGGCCATGGCCGCCGCTTCGTCGACACCGTCACAACCAAGTCCGACACACCGCAATTCGGCTCCATCGCCGTCGTTTTCGGCACGTACGACCTGCCCGTCATCCTCGCCCGCGTGCAGCGCGGCATCCTGCGCCTGCTCGCGCTGGACGCCTATCTGTGCCAGCGCGCCAAAAAGGGCCGGGAGATCCCCTTCATGGAACCCCGCACCCCGTCCGCCCAGCCGGACCAGCCGCGACGCGAGGCCCAAGCCGAACCGAAAACACCCCGCAAGCGCCGCCTCGCCTACAATCCGGACTCCGCCTACATCCCGACCCTCGAGGAACTCAACGCCGAGGTCCGCCGCACCCCGATCGGCCGCACCATCGCCAGAGTCTGCCTGGACCTCGGTATCGTCCCAGCCTTCTGTACCGGTGAAATGGGCAACGCGATTCTCCAGACGCTGCAATACTACGGCGGCAGCCTGGGCATGCTCTTCACGCGCCGCGCCAAGCGAGAGAAGTCGTTCCGTTTTGAATACGACAAACGCCCGGAAACCTGGGGCTGGGACTGGCGGGACCTGCGAAAACCCAGGATGCGCCAGGTGCTCGGCTGCCTGATCGGCGAAGAACCGCCGGACGACCCCATCGCGGTTCCCGCCTGAACCAACCCCGTCCGCGCGATGGGGCGCTTCCGCGCGCCTGGCCGGTTGGTCTTTCGCGATAACGCGTGTCGTATGTAATAAAATGTAACGCCCAGCCGACTTCCCCCGGTCATACCGGACCGCCCGGTAACCCGACGCCCAACAACGATCGCTTCGTGGTGCCGTTCTCCCAACCCGTCATGGCCCGGCTTTTCCCTAACACCGGCCATCCTGTTCATCTGTGTTCATCCGTGTAAAAATAAAATTCTCCTCGACGATTCAATATCGCGATGGCAAGATATTTTTACGCCGCTGCAAAAGAAATTTCTTACACGGATGAACACAGATGAACAGGATGGCCGGTGCGCGTGGTGGACTGCCCCCCGAACATGGCTCGCGCGTTAGATCGTTCCCGAGATGTGTGAATCTTGTAGGACTTATCCCGGGAATAACAAAAAGGGGCTAAGCCTGACCACACTGTTTGTCTCCGACTCCGAAGACCCCGCCTTGCCCAACGCCCCGGCCGACATCAGGATACGCGGCATGAGCGAAACCGTCCTCGACGTCAAAGGCATGGCCTGCCCGCTGCCCGTGCTCCGCGCCAACCGCAGCCTGCGTGGCATGAAGGGCGGGGAGCGGCTGCGCGTGCTGGCCACCGATCGCGCGGCGGTCGCGGATTTCCAGGCGTTCTGCCGCGAAACCGGCCACGATCTGCTGGCCTGGAGCGAGGAAGCCGGCGTATTCAGCTTCGTCATCCGCCGCCGCCCCGAAGACCGGGACCCGAAAGATCCATGATTTGACCACCGCGTTGATCACCCACCCCGCGTGCCTGGAGCACGACATGGGGCCGCATCACCCGGAATGCCCGGACCGGCTGCACGCCGTATTGCACGCGCTCGAAGCGGAAGAATTCGCCAGCCTCCTACGCGAATCGGCACCCGAGGCGACGGTGGAGCAGCTGACCCGCGTGCATCCGCCGAACTACGTGGAAGCGCTGCTGGCGATTCGCCCGGAACTCGGGGAGCAGGTGGCGCTGGACGGCGATACCTCCATGGGTGAGGGCAGCGCGGATGCGGCGTTGCGCGCGGCCGGCGCGGGCATTCGCGCGGTTGACGCGGTGATGGAAGGGCGGGTCCGCACAGCCTTCGCCGCCGTGCGGCCGCCGGGGCACCACGCGGAACCGAACCGCCCGATGGGTTTCTGCCTTTTCAACAACGCCGCCGTCGCGGCCATGCACGCCCGTGTGCGCTGGGGCCTCAAGCGCGTCGCGGTGGTGGACTTCGATGTGCACCATGGCAACGGCACCCAGGCGATGTTCGAGTCGGACGCCGGGCTATTTTACGGGTCGTCCCACCAAAGCCCTTGCTACCCCGGCACCGGGCAGGTGTGGGAGCAAGGCGTGGCGCACAATATCGTCAACGCCCCCCTGCGCCCCGGCGACGGCAGCGCGGCGTTCCGCATGGCGTGGGAGGCAACCATCCTGCCGGCGCTGGACGCATTCGCGCCGGAGTTGCTGATTATCTCCGCCGGGTTCGACGCGCACCGCGACGACCCGCTGGCGCAGCTACGCGTGGAAACCGCCGATTACGGCTGGCTGACCGACCGGCTGATGGAGCTGGCGGACCGGCATTGCGGGGGGCGGGTGGTTTCCATGCTGGAAGGCGGCTACGACCTGAACGCGCTGGCGGCCTCCGCGGCCGAACATGTGCGCAGCCTGATGCGAGCCTGAGGAATTCCGATGCCCGAAGCCAAACCGGATGTCAGCGCCCTGTCCTTCGAGGATGCGCTGGCGGAGCTGGAACAGATCGTCCGCGGCCTGGAAAACGGCCAGCAGAAGCTGGCGGATGCGATCGATGCCTACGAGCGCGGCGCGGCGTTGCGGAAGCATTGCGAGACCAAGCTGACCGAGGCCGAGGCGCGCGTCGCCGCAATCGTGCAGAACGCGGACGGGTCGCTCTCGACGCGGCCGCTTGAGTGATTGAGGGAATACCGCTCTCTCCGCGTCGTGGCCGGTGCCCCATGTCATGAAACACCGCGTCGACCAACTTCTTGTCGACCGAGGCCTCGTCGAGTCCAAATCCCGCGCCCAGGCTTTGATCCTCGCCGGCAAGGTCTACAGCGGCGACCGGCGGGTAGATAAGCCCGGCACGGCGATGGCGGACGATGTGCCGCTGCTGATCAAAGGCCAGGACCACCCCTGGGTGTCGCGCGGCGGGCTGAAGCTCGACCACGGACTGCGGCATTTCGGGTTTTCCGCCAAGGGGCGCATTTGCCTGGACGTCGGCGCCTCGACCGGCGGGTTTACCGACGTGCTGCTGAGCGCCGGGGCCGCCAAGGTGCACGCTGTGGATGTCGGACACGGGCAGCTGGCATGGCGGCTGCGAACGGACCCGCGAGTGGTGGTTTACGAAAAGACCAACGCCCGGCATCTGACGGCCGCGACGATCCCGGACCCCATCGAGGCCCTGGTCTGCGACGCCAGCTTCATCGGCCTGGCCACGTTGCTGCCGGCACCGCTGGCGTTGTGCGCCCCAGGCGCCTGGGCGATTGCGCTGATCAAGCCGCAGTTCGAGGCCGGTCCGGGTCAGGTTGGTAACAAAGGCGTGGTGCGCGACCCGGCTGTCCATGCGGAGGTATGCGAGCGCGTGCGGGCCTGGTGGTCGGGGCTGGCGGGTTGGCGGGTTGCCGGAATCACCGAAAGCCCGATCACCGGCCCCGAGGGAAACAAGGAGTTCCTGATCGGGGCCGAACGGGACTGATCAGGCGTGGCGGCCCATGCCCGTGGCGTGCGTCGCCGCATCGGGCATGGGGCCACGATCGGCGACCTCGGCCAGCAGCTCCCAGATGCGATGCGGCTGCATCGGGACCTCGGGATCGTTAATCAGTCGGTCGAGTTCATCGAGCTTACGGTTGTATTCAGTCTCGGTCATCGTGGGGTCCCGCGGTTCAGGGCATGAAGGCATCCTGGCCACCGTCTGTGGCGCTCCTGGGGCGGGATTGTGACATGGGATGGTTAACGAAAAGTTAACGACGGCGAGATTTATGCCGGTGAGGATCGGCATCGGCCGATCAGCCTGACCTCCGGACCAAGATTGGTTGCCGGGCGCGGGGTCTTCGGCGGCCCCCGGCCTATCCTCCACCTTTCGCTTAGCGCGAAAATTGGCCTGGATAAATGGACAAATCGTGAGCGCGATCCGCCGCGAACCCCACCCAAGCCGGTGCAGCCGAAGCATCGCCGCCACTTGGTCCGGTTCCCGCATGACACCCCCGCGCGTGTTCTCAACGCGCGAAACGCCAGGCCACGCAGTCTCAATGTCCATCGGTCACTCCTGACAGAGGACCAGTTTTCAGTGGCGCCACCGGACCAGTTTTACCTGTCGCCTGACACCAGCCATGACAAATAGGGGCCGATGTGCCAAATATGGAGCGATTGATGTCGCGCGTCGCCTTAGCGGATGACGCAACGACCATACGACCGAGCGGAGCATAAGCAATACCGGTGCCGTGCTCGCTGCCTGGGCCTCGGTTGGGGCCTGTCCTTGCGCCGCGGAACCCGCGGCGCTCAGTTCCGGGGCAACCGAGCGATGGTGCCGGCATCGGGGTTTTGGGCTCGGTGGCGGAGCAAATGATCGGCCAGCACGCAGGCCAGCATCCCCTCCCCCACCGGCACCGCTCGGATTCCCACGCATGGGTCATGCCGGCCCTTGGTGCTGACATCGACCTCCTGCCCCGAGCGGTCCACCGAATGGCGGGGCTTCAGGATGGAGCTGGTGGGCTTCACCGCGAAGCGGGCGACGATCGGCTGACCGGTCGAGATGCCGCCCAGAATGCCGCCGGCATGGTTGGACCCGAAGGTCACCAGCCCGTGGTCCATGCGCATCTCGTCGGCGTTGTCCTCCCCGGACAGGCTGGCGGCGGCGAATCCTTCACCGATTTCCACGCCTTTGACAGCATTGATCGACATCAACGCACCGGCCAGATCGGCGTCCAGCTTGCCATAGATGGGCGCGCCGAGGCCAGGAGGGACTCCTTCGGCGATCACCTCGATCACCGCGCCAACCGAGGACCCGGTTTTGCGGACCCCGCCCAAATATTCCTCCCAGAAGGCGGCGGCGACCGGGTCGGGGCAGAAGAACGGATTCTTATCCATTGCCGCCCAATCCCAGCGGGAGCGGTCGATCTTGTGCGGCCCCATTTGAACCAGTGCGCCCCGGATGCGGACCTCGGAACCCAGCACCTGACGGGCGACGGCGCCGGCCGCGACCCGCATGGCGGTCTCGCGCGCGGAAGAACGTCCGCCACCGCGATAGTCGCGGATGCCGTATTTCAGGTCGTAGGCCAGATCGGCGTGTCCCGGCCGGTACTGCGCGGCGATGGCGGAGTAGTCGCGGGACCGCTGGTCGACATTATCGATTCCCAGCGCGATGGGGGTGCCGGTGGTCACGCCCTCGAACACGCCGGACAGGATCTTCACCTGATCCGGCTCCTGCCGTTGGGTGGTGAACTTGGACTGCCCGGGGCGGCGGCGGTCCAGCCAGGGCTGGATGTCGGCCTCTGTCAGAGGCAGCCGCGGCGGGCAACCGTCCACAACGCAGCCGATCGCCGGCCCGTGGCTCTCGCCCCAGGTGGTGACGCGGAACAGGTGGCCGAAAGTGTTGTGGCTCATTCGTTTCCCGCGGTGGCAATGTCGGGAGCATCCGGGTGCTTCATGCCGACGGTGTGGTAGCCGCAATCGACATGATGCACCTCCCCGGTGACGCCGCGCGACAGGTCGGACAACAGATAGACGCCGGCGCCGCCAACTTCCTCGATGGTGACGTTGCGGCGCATGGGAGAGTTCAACTGGTTCCAGCGCAGGATGTAGCGGAAATCGCCGATGCCGGAAGCCGCCAGGGTCTTGATTGGGCCGGCGCTGATGCCGTTCACCCGGATGCCGCTGTCGCCCAGGTCGGCGGCCAGATAGCGCACGGATGCCTCCAGCGCCGCTTTCGCCACGCCCATCACATTGTAGTGCGGCACCACCCGTTCGGCACCGAGGTAGGTCAACGTCAGCAGGCTGCCGCCGGGCCGCATCATGGGCACGGCGCGAGCGCTGACGGCGGTGAAGGAGTAGCAGGAGATATCCATCGCCTGCAGGAAGGCGGCACGCGGCGTGTCGAGATACCGCCCGCGCAGATATGCCTTGTCCGCGAATCCAATGGCATGCACCAGGAAATCCAGACCGTCCCAATGTGCCTTCAGCAACTCGAAGGCCGCGTCGATGCTGGTGTCGTCCGATACGTCGCAGGGGAATACCAGGTCGGACCCGATCGAGGCCGCCAGCGGCCTCACCCGCCGCCCCAGCGCATCGCCCTGATAGGTAAACGCCAGTTCGGCGCCCTGCGCGGCGCAGGCCTCGGCGATTCCCCATCCCAGCGAGTGGTCGTTCGCCACTCCCATGATAAGGCCCCGCTTGCCTTGCATCAGCGTACCCTTCACGGGCAACGGTGCGGCGGCGCTGTCGGGCATGATCTACCTCAATGAAGTTGCGGGGTTTGCGTCGTCATCTGCCATGCCGTGGTGGCACAGCGGCCCCCGTCGCGGCAAGAGGGCGCTTCACGTTCCTGCCTGCCCGCGCCAGAGTGCGGCCGCTTCACGACCCCAATCACGGACCCGGATTGCCATGACCGATAGCCCAATCGACCCCTTTGCCCATTTCCAGACCTGGATGGCGGAGGCGGAGACCAGCGAGCCGTCGGACCCCAATGCCATGACGGTGGTAACCGCGACGCCGGACGGCAAACCCTCGGCGCGCACCATCCTGCTGAAGGGCCTCGATGCCCGCGGATTCGTTTTTTACACCAACAAGCAAAGCCGCAAGGCGGACGAACTGGCCGCTAACGCCAACGTCTTCCTCCTGTTCTACTGGAAGTCGCAGGGCCGTCAGATCCGGATCGAGGGGGTCGTCGAGCACGTAACCGACGCCGAAGCCGACGCCTATTACGCGACAAGGCCGCGCATTTCCCGGCTGGGGGCGTGGGCGTCCCGTCAGTCGCGTCCGCTGGCGACGCGCGCCGAACTGGAACGCCGGCTGGCGGAGTACGATGCAAAATACCCCGGGGAGGACATCCCCCGCCCGCCGCACTGGTCCGGCTACCGCGTCATCCCCGCGCATTTCGAGTTCTGGCAGAACATGCCCTTCCGGCTGCATGACCGCACCATCTACGAGCCGGCACCGGGCGGTGGCTGGAGCAGCGGCAAGCTGTTTCCGTGAGATCATGACGGTCCCGCCGGAGCAGGCCGAGACCGCGGCGTTCCTGCGCGGCTTGGCGGGCGCCGATCCGGTGGAGACCCATATCTCGCTGGTCTTCCTTGGCGCCGACACGGTGTGGAAGCTGAAGAAGGCGGTGCGGCTGTCATTCCTCGATTTTTCCGGGGTCTCGGATCGCCGCCGGTTCTGCGAGCGGGAGCTAACGTTGAATGCCCCCGCCGCGCCGGGGTTGTACCGCGATGTCGTTCCGGTGATGCGCCGCCCCGACGGCGCTCTGGCGCTGGGCGGCGAGGGCATCGTCCTGGACTGGGTGCTGCGCATGGCGCGGGTGCCGGCGGCCGACTTCCTGGATGTGATGGCCGATCAGGGGCGATTCGATCCCCTGTTGCTGGACCCTATCGCGGATGCGGTCGCGGCGTATCACCGATCGCTGCCAGCCCTGATCGGCGCCATTCCAGATATGACGTCTGTCGCGACGGGGAACGCGCGTGCCGCCTTGGATGCCGGATTGCCGCGGACCGAGGTCGACGCCTGGAAGCGGGCGATCGGCCTCGCGCTGGACTCGCTCACGCCCTGGCTCGCTGAGCGCGCGGCTACCGGCTTCGTGCGCCGGGCCCATGGCGACCTGCATTTGGGCAATCTTTGTTTGTGGCGGGGCAAGCCGGTGCCGTTCGACGCGCTGGAATTCGATGAGGCGCTGGCGACCATCGACCTCGGCTACGATTTGGCGTTCCTGCTGATGGACCTGGATCGACGGGTCGGCCGAGCCGCTGCGAACCAGGTCATGAGCCGGTATGTCGCCCGCACCGGCGATGCCGTCTTGGTGCGGGGCTTGCCCGCATTCCTGTCGCTACGAGCCTTGGTGCGCGCCCATGTCTCGGCCCGCAGCGGGAAGATCGAGTCCGGGGGGGCGTACCTGACCTCGGCAGCCGCTTATTTGCATCCAGTGCCGCCACTGGTGGTCGCGGTTGGAGGACTGCCCGGCACCGGGAAATCGACCCTGGCGCGGGCCTTGGCGCCGGAAATCGGCATGGCGCCGGGCGCGCTGGTGGTGCGAAGCGATGAAATCCGCAAACGCTTGTCCGGGGTCGCGCCGGAGGAGCGCCTGCCGCAATCCGCCTACACGCCCGATGTCAGCCGGACAGTGTTCGAGGCGTTGACGGAAACCGTGCGGGTAGCAGCGAAAGGCGGGCAGGCCGTGATAGCCGATGCCACTTTTATGGACCCCGACCACCGATCCATGGTCAAAAATGCCGCTCGGCAGGCCGGCGTGCCGTTTCACGGCTTCTGGCTACAGGCATCCCTGCCCGACCTGGAGCAGCGGGTGGCTGCCCGCACGGGGGACGCGTCCGACGCCACCGTAGCGGTGCTGCATGCCGCCGCGCCGAACGATCCCGGCCCCCTTGACTGGACGCCGATCGACGCGTCCGATGCAACGAAAGCCCTCGCTCAAGTGCGGAATTTTCTCCCGTTCGTTCGGGAGCCGTGCTAGAAGCGCAAACCAGACCCGCGTTCTGGGAAGACGCCCAAAGGAAGGAGCCGACCATGCCCATCCGTAAGCTGCTGCTGCCTCTGACCGGCACCGCCGCGGGGGAGGCCGCGTTAACCACATCCCTCATGATCGCGCGCCGGTTCAACGCGCACGTCACCGCCCTGCATGTCCGGGTGGACAGCCGCGACGTGGCGCCGCTGGCCGGCGAAGGCCTGTCGGGCGCGATGATCGAGGAGATGATGTCGGCGACCGAGAAGGAAAGCGGTGAGCGCGCCCACGCCGTGCGCTCCATGTTCGAGCGCTTCGTCGCCCGCCAGGAAGTGGTGGTCTCAGAACCGCACCCCGGTGCCCACCAACCCACCGCGAGCTTCGCCTCGGTCACTGGCCGGGAAGAAGATATTGTTGCCCAGCAGGCCCGTTTGGCCGACCTGACGGTGGTGCCGCACCCCGATGCGGGGGAGGACGTTTCATCGTCCGATGCCCTGCACGCGGTGCTGTTCGACTCCGGCCGGCCCGTGCTGATTTCGCCGCAGATCGCACCAAAGTCGATCGGTACCCGCGTCTGCCTGGCCTGGAATGGCACGGCGGAGTCGGCGGCGTCCGCGCTGGCGGCGCTACCGTGGATGCAGCAAGCCGAGGCGGTTCGCATTCTCTCGGCCGAGGGCTATCAGCGGCGCGGTCCAGGCGCCCCCGATCTGGCGGCCTACCTGTCGCTGCACGACGTGAACGCGGATATCACGATATTCCGCCCGGTCGGCAGTTCGGTGGGTGCCGGGCTGTTGGCGGCGGCGGCGGAGTTCGGCTGCGACCTGCTGTCGATGGGTGCTTACTCGCACTCAAGGCTGCGGCAGCTGATACTGGGCGGTGTGACACGGCATGTGCTGGAGTATTCCAACCTGCCGGTGATGATGACCCGTTGACGGCCTACCCCTTGGTGCCGTGGATGCGGTCGCACATGGCCTCGTAGGCCATCAGCGCGCCGATTTCCCGGATGACCCGGCGGAATTCCCCCGAACCGGTCCGCTTGTCGCGCAATAAGGTCAGTTTGTGCTGGATCAGCGGTGGTCGAGGACGGTGCCGGTCATGGCGGGGACTCCCCTCGGCCGCGGGTTTCTGGAACAGTGCCCGAATAAACGACGCAGGAGGACGCGCTCATGGTCAACGAACGTAAAACCGCGATTGTCACCGGGGCCGCCAGCGGCATCGGACGCGCCATGGCGATCGGGTTGGCGACCAGCGGAATCGATGTGGTGGCGGTAGACCGAGCGGCCGGGGCGCTGACGGCGGTTGCCGCGTCGGCGGGTGGGTTGGCCGGCAAGTTCATCGCCCATCAGGCCGATTTGTCGCAGGCCGACTCCTTCGAGGGGATCGTCCAGGCTGCCCTGGGCATTTCGGGACGGATTGACATCCTGGTGAACAACGCCGGCGTTGGGCAGGCGTCCATCAAGGCCGACCAACGCCGCAACCCGATTCGGTTTTGGGAGATTACGCCGGAGCAGTGGAGCCGGTTTCTGGCCGTGAATGCCACCGCGCCGATTATGATGGTTCGGGCTGTGGTGCCGCACATGCTGAAGGCCAATCGGGGTCGCGTGATCACAGTCACCACCAGCCTCGGCACGATGGTGCGAGAGGGGTACCTGCTCTACGGCTCCAGTAAGGCGGCGGCGGAATCGTCCATGGCGGTGTTGGCCGCGGATTTGAAAGGCACCGGCGTGACCGCCAACGTGCTGGTGCCGGGCGGTGTGACCAATACCGGGCTGGTTGGCGACGAAGCTGGCGACAGAGCGAAGATGTTGCAACCGGAGATCATGGTTCCGCCACTGCTGTGGCTGGTGTCGGATGCCGCTGCCTCGGTCAGCGGGCGTCGTTTCATCGCGGCCGATTGGGATACCAGCCTGCCGGCGGATCGAGCCGCGGAGAAGGCCGGTGCCCCGGTCGCCTGGCTAAGCATCGCACGCATGCCGATCGAACCGGGGTAGGTTACGCCACTGCCTCTGCCGGTGGGTAACGCCGCAGCAGATAGAGCATCAGCGCCATCGCCGGCAGGGCGGCGAACAGGCACAGCACGTAAAAGTTTACCCACCCCACCGCGCCGGCGACGACCCCGGACACCCCCCCCAGTGTGTGGCTCGCAAAGGCTGGGACGGACGACAGCAGCGCGTATTGCGTGGCGGTGAACTGGCGGGAACACAGGCCGGACAGGTAAGTCAGGAACGCGGCGTCGGCCACGCCCTGGGCGAAGGCCTCGGTCGTGACCGTGCCGTACAGCACCGCATGCGCGCCGGCCGAGTATGCGAGCGCCACATACATCGCCATGGCCGCCGTTTGCGCCCATCCGGTGACCAGCAGCGCTCGCCCCACCCCGATGCGTGCGACCAGCCAGCCCCCCAGGGTGATACCGGCCAGGGTGGCGAACAGCGAGAACGGACCGATCGCCGCGATGGCGTCCCGGTCGAAGCCGAGGGACCGGTAGAACGGCGCGGTCATGATGCCGGCCATCGCTTCACCCAGCTTGAACAAGGCAACAAAGGCCAGGATGGGAATGGCGCCCGGGCGGGTCAGAAACTCCCATAACGGGTCGATGACTGCCTCCCGCAGGCGGGCAGCGAAGCCCGCGATTGCGGAGCGGACAGCGGCGACCTCCGGTTCCGGGGCCAGCAGCGTCACCACCAGCCCGATTGCCAGCAGCGCCGCGACGCCGAGCAGGGTTGCGTGCCAGCCGAAGTTCCCGGCCACCTTTATGACGCCGGACGTGGTGATCAACAGAGCAACCCGATACCCCCAAACGTATGCCGCCAAGGCGGAGCCTTGCAGCCGCTGGGGAAATAGCTCGATGCGCCAGGCATCCACCACGATGTCCTGGCTGGCGGAGCAAAACGCCACCAAAGCAGCCGCGGCGATGGACCAGGCGGGAGCGTTGATGGGATCCGACAGCGCCAGCAGCATCGCGGACACCACCAGCGCCGGCTGAATAATCGCCAGCCAGCCGCGCCGCCGCCCCAGCCGGCGGAACAGACCCGGCGGCATCCGGTCCAGCGCCGGCGCCCAGAGGAATTTCAGCGAATAGGCCAGCCCGATATTGGCGGTCAGCCCGATCATGGCAAGCGACACCCCGCCCTCCGACAGCCACAGCCGGAAGGTGAAACCGGATAGCGGCAATGGAAGCCCGGCGGCGAACCCGTAGGCTGCCATGAACCAGAGCCGGCGGTCCTTCAGCATTCAGTCCGGCACATTCGCGTCGCCGCGGCCCAGCGCCCGTTGCATGGAGACGACATCGACCCAGCGTCCGAATTTGACCCCGACCGCCCGCAGCGTCCCGACCATGTGGAAACCCAAACTGGCGTGCACCCCGATGGAGCCGACATTCTCGGAATCCCCGATCACCGCAATCATCTGCCGCATGCCGCGCGCCGTCGCATGCTCGATCAGGGCGGAGACCAACGCCTTGCCAACCCCCTGCCCGCGCACGTCGTCGCGCACGTAGATGCTGTCTTCCACGCAATAGCGATAGGCGGATCGGTCGCGGAACTGGGTATAATACGCATAGCCGAGCACGCCCGTCGCATCGGCCGCTACCAGCCAACTCCAGCCATGGTCCACAACCTTCCGGAATTTATCGTGCATTTCTTCGACCGAGGGCGGTTCTTCGTCGAAAGTGCCGGTGCCGGTCAGCACATGATGGGCGTAGATTGCCTGGATCTCCGGAATATCTGCCTCGGTGGCGCCGCGAATGTCCATCCCCGATTCCTCAACTGTCCCGGCTTTAGCATGCTCGGTTTGACGTCAGACGGGCAACCCCAGGATGGCGGCGGCGTCGCAGGCCAGCGCCAACAGGGCACGATCTTGCCCTTGTCCGGCCACCAGGGACAGTCCGATCGGGGCCCCATTTATTTTGCCGACCGGCAAGGTAACCTCCGGCAAGCCGCAGAAGCCCGCGATAGCCGTCACACCCATGGTGGCCTGTCGCACCGCGTCCTGTTCCGGCAGACCGGCGGTCAGCAGCGGCGCCGGGCATGGGCTGGTCGGGTAGACCAACACCGCTCCTCCGGCCAGAAGCGGCAGGAGGCGGGCTTGCAGCATCCGCCGGAAGGCCCGACCGAGCGCGGCGTCCACGGGTTGGGTTGCCTTGGCGGCAGCGAAACGCTCCCCCACTCCTGGGCCGAAGCTCGGTTTGGTGGTTTCCACCCAGGCGCCGAGGGCTGCCCAGGCTTCCTCGGCCTGCACGGCACGGAAGTGCTGGAACAAGGTTGCGAGGCCCTCCGGCACCAAGCGAATCCCGATGGTCCTCCCACGGAATTGCTCGAGTTTCTCGATCGCCGGGCGCAGGAGTTCCGCTACTCCTGGTTGTGCATTGACCCAGGCTTCCTCGACCCGCAGCAAGGGACCGGCAGCACCCTGACGGTTGGCCGGCAGCAACACGTCACCGACCCCAGCCAGCACGGAGGCCGACCGGGAGAACCAACCGGGGGTATCCAGGCTCGGCGCGAGCGGGCACGCGCCGGCGAGGCTGATCGCTCCGGCGCTGGGACGAATACCAAACAGGCCGCAGTAGCTGGCGGGAATACGAACGGAGCCGCCGGTGTCGGAACCCAGCGCGAAATCCACCAGGCCGGCAGCCACGGCGGCCGCGGAACCGCAACTCGACCCACCCGGAAATCGGTCGGGTACGGCCGGGTTGACCGGTGTGCCATACCACACATTCTCACCCGTCAGGCCGTAGGCCAACTCGACGGTCTTGGTCTTCCCCACCAGATGGCCACCGGCCTGAAGCAAGGTCAGCACCACCGGCGCCGTTGCCGAGGCGGCCGGATGGGTGCGCGCCCAATCCGGGTTGCCGTATGTCGTGGCTACCCCGGCAATGTCGTACAGGTCCTTAACCGCGAATGTCAGGCCGGAAAGGCGGCCCGAGGCCAGGGGCAGATGCTCGAACCGCGTACCGGGCACGAATGCACCCACATTGTCTGTGAGATCCATGTATGTTTGTCCTTGGTTGGAGCGTGTGTCATAAGCCCGACCCGCTGGAAACGGATCAAGGGAACATTCCCCAACGCCGTCGCGCAGTCCAAACATAAATGCGCGATCAGCCTCAAGAAATGAGAAATTATTGATTTTTTATGATATGATGAGCCATCCTCCGAGTTGTGATTTGCTAATGCAATCCCACGATGGCCAAAGCATACCGACAGCCGGTATCATGGTTGTGGTCATACCGGCGATGTCCCACATGGGGCACGTCAAGGTGCCGACCAGCGTGGCATATAGATCGAGGCGGATCGTCCGTTGTCCGACACGCCTCTAGCCCATCTTATTCATCGCGTTTCGGGGTCATGAGACGGCACCATAATATTTAACCATACGCAACATAATGGACGCGCCTCCG
>CAIYDT010000059.1 GCA_903924985.1 uncultured Acetobacteraceae bacterium | reverse complement strand
GGGGTCAAGGATCACCAAAGGTGACCGGCGCGCGCGCCGGCGCGAAGCGTCCTTGAGGCCGGACGGGACGGCGCGGCATGCTCTAACGGCCGAGGGCGTTGACACAGGGTGTCTCATGCCCGCCCCGTCAGCCGCAGCCGCGGCTCGATCCACATAAGAAGAAGATCGGAGATCAGGGTGCCGACTACCGTCATGATGCCCAGCAGCAGCACGATGGTGCCGGCCAGGAACATGTCCTGCGCCACCAGCGCTTGCAGCAGCAACGGCCCCACGGTGGGCAGGCCGAGAACCAGCGAAACGATGATGCTGCCGGACACCAGGTAGGGAAAAATGTAGGCGATGGAGCTCGCGAAAGGGTTCAGCGCCGCCCGAACCGGGTATTTCAGAATCACCCTGAGATTACCAATCCCCTTCGCTTTGGCCGTGACGACGTAGGGTTTTCGCAGCTCATCCAGCAGATTGGCGCGCATGATGCGGATCAGTTGCGCAGTGCCGGCCAGTGCCAGGATGCAGGCGGGCAGGGGGATGTGCTTCGCCAAGTCCCAGGCTTTCGCCGCGCTCCATCCCTGTTGCGCGAACTCGGCGGAGAACAAGCCGCCCACGCTCAGGCCGAGGTAGCGGAAGCCGAAATACATCAGGATCAACGCCAGCAGAAAGTTAGGGATCGCCAGCCCCATGAAGCCCAGCATGGTGGCGACGTAATCCCCAATGGAATACTGCTTCACCGCCGAATAAATGCCGATCGGCAGCGCGATGGTCCAGGTCAGGAACAGCGCGGCGAAGGACACCAGCATGGTGAGCCACAGGCGGTCGCCGATCACCTCCGTCACCGGGCGGCGCCACATCATCGACACCCCGAAATCGCCGTGGATGACGCGAGCGATCCACAGGAAATACTGGATGACCACCGGACGGTCCAACCCGTAGTCGTGCCGCATCGCCTGCGCCTGATCGGCGGAGATACTGCTGCCGGTCGCGGAGAGGTTGGCGATATAGGCGTCCACGAAGTCGCCGGGCGGCAGGCGGATAATGATAAATGTCAACACCGAAATGGCGACGCATGTGATCATCGCCAGCATCAGCCTGCGCGCGATGTACATCAGCATGCCGGGTATCCGGTCACACGCGTTTCTCCCTGGTGTCGGCGCGTTGACCCTTTGCGGGGGCGCCCTGATAGTTGTCTTCGCACAGCGTACCCCGGAATCATACCCATGCAAGCCCAGACCCGCCTCGCCGTCGATATCGGCGGCACCTTCACCGACCTGGTTCTGGCGCTGCCGAGCCGCACGCTGTCGGCCAAGCGGTTGACGACGCACGATGCGCCGGATGCGGCGGTGATCGCGGGGACGCGGGATATTCTGGCGGAAGCGGGCATTCATGCCTCGGCGTTGGAGTTGGTGATCCATGGCACCACCCTGGCGACCAACGCTTTGATCGAGCGCAAAGGCGCGCGAACCGCACTGATCACCACTGCCGGCTTCCGGGATTCGCTGGAAATTGCTTACGAGCACCGGTTTGAACAATACGATCTATATATGGAGCGCCCGGCGCCGCTGGTGCCGCGCGATTTGCGCCTGGAGATCCGCGAACGGCTGGCCGCCGACGGGTCGGTGCTGCTGCCATTGGACGAAACCACCGTCCCGGCGCTGGTCGAACGGTTGCGGGCGGAGCGGATCGAGGCGCTGGCGATCAGTTTCCTCCATTCCTACGTCAACCCGGCGCATGAGTTGCGGGCGAGGGACCTGATCGCCGCGGCGATGCCGGAGGTGGCGATTACCATCTCGTCCGAGGTCTGCCGGGAAATCCGGGAATACGAGCGAACCTCCACCGCCGTCGCCAACGCCTATGTTCTGCCGCTGATGGAATCTTACATCGCCCGCATGCGGGATGGGCTGTTGGGATTGGGCGCGGCGTGCCCATTGTTGCTGATGATGTCGTCGGGCGGGATTTGCACGGTAGAGACGGCGTGCCGCTTCCCGGTGAGGCTGGTGGAAAGCGGACCGGCCGGCGGCGCCATCCTTGCTCGGCATGTCGCCGCGCGCGGCGGGTACGACAGAGCGATTTCATTCGATATGGGCGGGACGACGGCGAAGATTACGCTGATCGACGATTATACGCCCCAGCAGTCCCGGCATTTCGAGGTCGCGCGGGCCTATCGTTTCGCGAAGGGCAGCGGCATCCCGGTGCGGATTCCCGTCATCGATATGGTGGAAATCGGGGCCGGGGGTGGATCGATCGCGCGCGTCGATGCGATGCGTCGCATCGTGGTGGGGCCGGATAGTTCCGGGTCGGATCCAGGGCCGGCCTGCTACAGCCGGGGCGGGGAGCAGCCCACCGTGACTGACGCCGATGTTGTGCTGGGGCGGGTCGATCCGGACGGATTCGCGGGCGGGCGCATCGTGCTGGATGCTTCTCGGGCCGCGGGGGCGATCGAGCGGGCGATCGGTGCGCCGCTGGGGATGAACGTGCAACAGGCGGCGCGCGGCATCGCTGAAATTGTCGACGAAACCATGGCCAGCGCCGCTCGTGTTCACGCGGTTGAGAACGGGAAGGATACCGGCGGACGCACATTGATCGCGTTCGGTGGCGCGGCGCCGCTGCACGCGGTGCGGCTGGCGCAGAAGCTGGGGATGACGCGGGTCGTGATCCCTCGCGACGCTGGCGTGGGCTCGGCGTTCGGGTTCCTGGACGCGCCCATCGCCTATGAGGTTGTGCGGACGTTGCTGCTGCGGCTGGATCAGCTGGACCATGGAACATTGGATACGCTGTTCGCGGAAATGCGGGCGGAGGCTGAGGCGGTGGTGCGGTTGGGGGTTCCGTCCGGCGTGTTGGCCGAAAGCCGCACGGCGTTCATGCGGTATCGTGGGCAGGGGCATGAGATCGCGGTGCCTTTGTCCGGGTCTTTGTTGGATCCGGCGGCCATACGTTCGGCGTTCGACACGACGTACGCTCGGCTATTTGGACGCGTGATCCCTCGATTGGAGGTTGAAGCGGTGACCTGGACCTTGGCGCTGTCGCAGCCGCATGCGTTGCCTTCTGTAGACGTTGCGCCGGATGCGCGGCCTGCCGGGACGCCGAGCGGGCGGCGGCGTTTGGTCGATCCGGCGACGGGGGTGGAGGAGCAGGCGTCCGTGTATGCTCGGACTTCGTTGTCACCAGGGGATTGGTTCGCCGGGCCGGCGGTGGTGACGGAGGAAGGGACCTCCACCATTGTGCCCACCGGTTATACCGCGCTTGTTTCGGCGTCCGGCGCACTGGTCATTGCGATGGATGGAGCAGCGTCATGAGCAACCGGATCGGCGAAATCGAGCTGCAAATCATGTGGAACCGCCTGCTGTCGGTGGTCGAGGAGCAGGCGCAGACCTTGGTTCGGACCGCGTTCAGCACGTCGTCGCGGGAAGCTGGGGATATCTCTGCCGGCGTGTTCGACCTGGAGGGTCGCATGCTGGCCCAGGCCGTGACGGGTACTCCCGGACATATCAACACGATGGCGCGGTCCGTCGGGCATTTCCTGGACGTGTTTCCGGTTCGCGATATGAAAGAGGGGGATATTTTTGTCACCAATGACCCGTGGAAGGGCACGGGGCATCTGTACGACCTGGTGATCGTGTCGCCCTCGTTCCTGGACGGGCGGATTGTTGCGTTGTTCGCCTGCACCGCGCATCTGGTGGATATGGGCGGTATCGGGCAGTCGCCAGAGGGACGGCAGATTTACCACGAAGGCCTGTTCATTCCGCTGCTTCGTCTGGCTCGAGCGGGGGAGATGAACGAAGACCTGCTCTCGATGATTCGCGCCAATGTGCGGGAGCCGGTGCAAGTGGTGGGCGATGTTTACGCATTGATGGCATGCAACGACATCGGGTCCCGCCGGCTGCTGGCGATGATGCGGGAGTTCGGGCTGCGCGACCTGGATATGCTGGGGGAGGAAATCATCACCCGCAGCCGTCGCGCGATGGCGGAGGCGATTGGTAATCTACCGCAAGGGGTTTGGACCAATTCGATGCGAATCGATGGGTACGAAGGGCCGATCGATCTGGTGGCGACGGTGACCATCGGGGCCGATACGATCCATGTCGACTATACCGGCACCTCCGGCATGTCGACCTACGCGATCAACTGCCCGATCTGCTACACGGAAGCCTACACAACCTTCGGTGTGAACTGCGTCGTCGCGCCGCATGTGCCAAACAATGCCGGCTCGCTGGAGGCGGTGAAGGTGACCGCGCCTGAGGGCACCATCGTGAATGCGTTGCATCCCGCGGCGGTGTACGCTCGATCCGTCATAGGGCACATGATGCCGGACGTGGTCTACGGCGCGCTGGAACAGGCTATTCCGGGACGCGTGCCAGCCGAGGGTACGTCCAACCTCTGGAGTCTGAAAATGATCGCGGGTCACGGGCTGACCGGGATCGGGTCGGCGGCCGGAACCCCCTTCATGGTCATGAGTTTTCATTCCGGCGGCGCGGGCGCTCGGCCGAATCAGGACGGGTTGTCGGCGACACCGTTCCCCTCCGGCGTGCGGAATGTTCCGGTGGAGGCGACCGAGGCGATTACGCCGCTTGTCATATGGAAGAAGGAACTGCGGCAGGACTCCGGCGGGCCCGGCAAGCAGCGCGGCGGCTTGGGGCAGATCATGGAAGTCAGCTCGCGGGAGGACGCGGCGTTCGGCATTTTCGCCGGGTTCGAGCGGGTGAAGTTCCCAGCACGCGGGCGGAATGGCGGCGGGCCTGGGGGGATGGGGCGATTGTCGTTGAAGTCTGGTGTTGAGCTGAAGCCCAAGGGTTTGTCGGTGATTCCCCCGGGCGAGCGGTTGCTGGTCGAGATGCCGGGGGGCGGGGGGATGGGCGTTCCGGCGGATCGGGACCCGAAGGCAGTAAAGCGGGACGTGCGGCTTGGGTATCTCAGCCGGGAGGCGGCTTTGCGGGATTATGGGGTGACGATCGGGGATTAAAGCGATCTAAATCCTCGGGAAGTGTCGCGCCTCTGGTCAACATCTCCGCCTCCCCTTAAACCAGGAGTGAAGGGGGGCACTATGATGACCATTATCACCCGACGGGCACTCACGGCTGGATTGGCTGCCATGGCGGCGTTTCCCGCGCGCGCCGACACGGCCGCGTTGGAGGAGGCCGCCCGCAAGGAAGGGTCCCTGACCTGGTACATCGCGCAGGTCGACTCGGAAACTGCCGAACTGATGGGCCGCGCCTTCACGCAGCAGTACCCTGGGATCAAGGTCTCGGTGATACGCACCACCGGCCAGGTGGCGTACGAGCGCCTGACGCAGGACCTGAAAAACAACGCCCCGCAATGCGACGTGTTCAGTACCACCGACATTGCCCACATGCCGGCGTTGATGAAGCGCAACGCGCTGGCCAATTACACGCCGGAGAATGCCGCCTTCATTTCCCCTGCTTTCCAGGGACTCGGCGAACCGGGGTTCTACTACCCCAGCACCTCCACCCTCATGGTGATGATCGTCAACAATCAGAAGGTGAAGCCCGAGGAAGCGCCGAAATCTTGGACCGATCTGCTCGATCCCCGCTGGAAAGGGCGTTGCGCCTTCGGGCATCCCGGCTTCAGTGGCTATGTGGGCGTGTGGACGGTTGCCATGCGCAAGTTATATGGGTGGGATTATTTCGAAAAATTGGCAAAAAACAATCCGCGCATCGGCCGGTCGGGAAACGACCCGATCACGCTACTGAACGCGGGCGAGTGCGTCGTCGGGCTCGGCCCGCTGGGCACCAGCCTGCAATCGCAGGACAAGGGCAATCCGATCTCGGTCGTCTATCCCGCCGACGGCTCGATCCTGTGCGTCGGCCCATCCGCCGTGATGGCCAGCGCGCCGCATCCGAACGCCGGCCGGCTGTTCGCCAACTGGCTCATGAGCATCGACTTCGCCAAAATCTGCGCTGAGGCTCGGATCGACTCGGTCCGAGCCGAGGTGCCGCCGAAGGCCGGCGCGAAACCGCTGTCGGAGGTCAAGCTGCTGAAGCTGACCACGGCGGAACTGGGCAAGCAGGTGCCGGAGGTGATCGAGCAGTGGCGCGACACCTTTATATAGAGTGCAGTGCAGCATGAGCGCCTCCACCTCCTCCCTGCGTTCGCGGTCGTTCGATCCGCTGGTCATCCTGTGGATCCTGCTGGCGGCGGCGCTGGTGTTCCTGGTGGTCAATCCGCTGTATCAGCTGATTCATACCAGCTTGGAGGAAGCCGACACCGGGGTGTTCACCCTGCAGAACTATGTCGCCGCTTATTCCCGCCCGCGCTACATCACCGCGATGTGGAACTCCATCCGGTTGGGGTTCTCGGTCACCGTTCTGTGCCTGCTATTCGCGGTGCCCATGGCCTGGGCGGTCTCGCGCACCAACATGCCGTGCAAGGGGCTGGTGCGGATGCTGGTTCTCGGCGCGTTCATTACCCCGCCATACCTCGGCGCGATCGGCTGGATTCTGTTGGCGGGGCCGAACTCCGGCTGGCTCAACCGCATTTGGATGGGTCTGACCGGCGCGCAGGAGGGGCTCTTCAACATCTATTCGTTCGAGGGGCTGGCGTTCAACATCGCCGTCTACTCCTTCCCCTACATCTTCATTTTTACCAGCGCCGCCTTGGAACTGGTGTCGTCGGAAATGGAGGATGCCGCCAACATCCTGGGCGCCGGCGTCATGCGCACCACGCTGCGGGTGACTCTGCCCATGGTCCTACCCGCCATTCTGGGCGGCGCCATCATCACATTCCTGGAGGCGATCGCCCTGTTCGGCTCCCCCGCGCTGATCGCCATTCCCGCGCGGTTCAACGTGGTGACCACGCAGCTGCTGCAATTCTTCAGCCAGCCCATCAGAGCGGAGGTTGCGGCGGCCTATGCGGTGCCGCTGTTGCTGATCACCGTGGTGCTGTTCGGCCTGCAGCGCTGGCTGGTGCGCCGCCGCGGTTTCGTCGCCTTGACCGGCAAAGGGGGGGAGCGGCGGGTCATGGAACTCGGCCCCTGGCGCTGGGTTATGCTGGGTTACTCGCTGTTCGTGCTGTCGCTATCCGTGCTGCTGCCGTACATCGTGCTGTCGCAGGCAGCCCTGGCCAAGGCCTGGGGGCGGGGATTTGGTTGGGATAATTTGACATTTCACAATTTTTACTATCTGTTATTTCAACATGAGACTGCCGGACAGTCGGTAATCAACAGCTTTACTTACGCCGCCGCCGCCGCGTGCATCGCCATCACGCTGGGGTTGTCCATCGCCTATATCGTCAGCCGGCGGTTGCTGCCTTTCGCGGGCGTGCTGTCGTTCCTCGCGATGGCGCCCTTCGTTGTGCCGGGAATCGTGCTCGCGATCGCGTTCTATGCCGCTTATGCGCCGCCGCCTTTCACGCTGTATGGCACCGCGACCATCCTGATCCTGGCGTTTGCCACCCGTTTTTTGCCCATTGGCTACGCGAATGCCGACGCCGCGATCCGCAGCATCAACCCCGAGATGGAGGAAGCGGTCCGTATCCTCGGTGGCGGGCGATTGGTCGCGATCCGCAAGGTCATGGCGCCGTTGATGAAGCGTAGTCTGATCGGCGCCTGGCTGCTGGTGTTCATCCCCGCCACGCGGGAGTTGTCCAGCGCCCTGTTCCTCTATGGCCCAAAGACCCGCACCATGTCCGTCATGCTGATGGACATGAGCGAGGAGGGGAATTTCGAACACCTCGCCGCTTTGGGTTTTCTTCTGCTGGCCGCGACACTGGTGATCGTCGGCCTCGCCTCCGCCCTGCTTGGGCGCGATGTCATGCAGCGCCGGGCGCGTCAATGAGCCACGCACAAAACGTCACATTGTCCCTCCACGGCTTGGGCAAGAGCTTCGGGCCCGTGCCGGCGGTGGTCGACG
>CAIYDT010000058.1 GCA_903924985.1 uncultured Acetobacteraceae bacterium | reverse complement strand
TGGTGCAGAAGGGCTTCAAGGAGATGAAGACCCAGATGGCCCTGCCCGGCGATCCCACCCCGGCCGAGGAATGCCGCCGCGTCCGCGTGGTCCGCGAAGCCATCGGCCCCGACATCAAGTTGATGTGCGACATCAACCAGCGCTGGCGCCCGGAACAAGCCATCGACATCGGCAGCCGCGTCGAGGACGTCGGCCTGTTCTGGCTGGAGGACGTGACCCGCGCCGACGACTACCAGGGCCTGGACCGCGTCACCGCCGCGCTGAAAACCCCCATAGCTGGCGGAGAATACCTCTATGGCATCGAACCGTTCCGGCAAATGATCGAGGCTCGGTCCGTCGACATCGTCATGGTCGATATCGTGCGTGCCGGCGGTGTCACGCAATGGATGAAGATCGCCGGCATGGCCGAGGCCTTCAACCTGCCGATCGTCAGCCACGTGATGCCGGAAATCCTCTGCCACGTCGTCGCCGCCTGCCCGAACGGCCTGACGGTGGAATACATGCCGTGGATGCTCGCGCTGTACGAAGAAACCCCGGCGGTTGAGAGCGGCATGCTGATCATGCCGGACAAGCCGGGCTTGGGGCTGAAGTTCGATGAAAAGGCGGTGACGGCGTATACGGTCTGAGCGGATCGGGCAGACGGCGTCTGCCCGATCGGCGCCCTCCGATGCAAGTCTCCGCCAATCCCAGGCTCCGACGGGTCATCGGACTCGGGCCGCTGATCCTCAACGGCCTCGCGGTGATTGTCGGGGCGGGCATCTATGTCGCGATCGGCGCGGTGATCCGACGCGCGGGGGACGCCGCGCCCCTGTCGTTTTTGTTGGCCGGCATCCCCGCCTGCCTGACCGGTCTATGCTATGCTGAACTGGCCAGCCGCTTCCCCGAGGCGTCGGGGAGCGTCGCCTACGTACGCCACGGCTTCGGCTCCGACCGGATTGCCCAGCTGACGGGCGCCGCCATGACATTCGCGGTCGCCATCTCGGCGGCGTCCATCGCGCGGGGGGCGGCGCACTACCTTGTGGCGGTGCTGCCGTTACCGACGCCGTTTCTGGTGCTGCTGATGATTGTCGGGTTCACCGCCATCGCCACACGCGGCATTGGCGCCAATGTCTGGCTGGCATCGGTCATGGGCACAATCGAGATCGGGGGGTTGCTTGTGGCCACCGCCACCGGATTTCTGCATGTTGCGCCCGGCGCTGACATCGCCTGGGTGCCGACCACCTTCATGGGCTGGCAGGGCGCCTTCGCCGGCGCCTTCATTGCGTTCTTCGCCTTCATCGGTTTCGAGACACTGGTGAATCTCGCCGAGGAGGTCAAAAACCCGCGGCGCACCGTGCCGCTTGCCATCATCGGCGCCGTCGGAGCCAGCGTACTCCTGTATGTCGCTGTGACGTCCTCCGTCACTCTGGCCGACAGGCCCGACGCCAACCCGCTGCTCGGCCTGTTCGAGGGACGCGACGCGACTCTGTTTGCCGCTATCGCCAGCATTGCCGTGTCCAACGGCGTATTGCTGCAAATTGTCACGCTGGGCCGCATGTTCTATGGCATGGCGGGTAACGGCCAGTTGCCGGCCGCGCTGCACCGGATCGATCCAGCCACCGGGTCGCCGCTCCGCGCCACACTATTATCAGGAAGCATCATTCTGGTGGTGGCCCTGCTGGTCCCGTTCGAAACGCTGTTGGCCGCGACCAATGCCGTCTCCCTTTGCATATTCATACTGGTCGATCTCGCGTTATGGAGGGTGCAACATCAGCCGTCCCCCACCGGCGGGTTTGCCGTCCCACGCTTGGTGCCGCTTGCCGCTGCATCGACCGCATTGCTGTTGCTGGCCGCTGAAATTCTGAAATAGCGTTAAAACAACCAACGAGCGGCAATCACCCCGGGCGCGAGAATGCCGGTTGCCCAAACGATGGCCGATAGGACATTCGCTAATTGGAACGGAATCCAAGGCATCCCGGCGATACCGGCCGTCAATGGCACGATGCAGCGCAGCGGCCCGAAGAACCGACCAAGAAATATCCCGGCCCAACCCCAGGCGCGAAAGAATGCCTGCCCCCGTGCGACCAGACGGGGATGACGCGAAAGCGGCCAGACGCCAACGATGCGTTCCTTGAAATGAAATCCGAGCGCATAGGACAACCAATCGCCGGCCGTGGCTCCGAAGACCGCGGCCAGCCAGATGGGCCAGAAAGCGATGCCGCTGGCGCCGATCAGCCCGCCGATCCCCAGCAGGATGACGGTCGCGGGCAGCAGCAACGACACGAAGACCAACGATTCTCCGAACGCAAGGACGAAGACAATTGGCGCGGCCCATTCCTCATGGGCGCCCACAAACTGAACGATCGTGTCGTGCCAACTGCCGATGGTTTAACTCGGGTCGGCCGTCAGCCCCGCCGCCGCCAACCCCGCACGCGCCGCCAGATCGTCGTTATCCGAGCTGTCGCCCGTCGTGCCGATGCAGCCGATAATGCTCTTGTCAGCACCGCGGATCAGCACGCCGCCGGCCACCGGGATCATGGAGCCGCCAATCGCGCCGTTCACCGCACCGATGAAATGCGGCCGCTCCACGGCGCGCACACCGAGGGTCTTCGACCCCACGCCCATCGCCAGCGCGCCGTAGGCCTTGCCGTTGGCGATATCGAACCGGCGCAGCGCGGTGCCGTCCTCGGCCGCGTAGGCCTTCAGCACGCCGCGGGCATCCAGCACGCAGACGGCCATTGGGTTGAATTTGTGCTCGCGGCTGAATGCCAGCGCGGCGTTCACGGCGGCTTGGGCTTTGGCCAGGGTCAGTTCGGTCATTTGTTTGGACTCCATACGTTACGAGGAATTATAGGAACAACCCTTCCGGGTCACCATTGAACATCACGCGGCCGACGGCCTCGAAGTGGGCATCGCGGGATTGGATCTGTTGCGATAGAGTGTGCATATCGCGGAACCGCCGCTCGAACGGGGAACCCTTGAAGATCGCCGATGTGCCGGCGGCTTTGTAGACATGGTCGGCGATTTCGATGGCGGCATGGGTGCCGTGGGCACAAGCGAGGCGGAGGCGAACGCGGTCCTCGGTCCCGATCGCGTCCACGTCGTCCGCATCGTCGTAAATATCACGCAACGTCTCTGTCAGGTACGCCCGAGCCGCCCCAAGGTTCGCCTCCCGTTTGGCGAATTCAGACTGCACCACCGGGCTGTCGGCCATGCGCATGAGGCCACGCGGGGCTTTGTCCGCCGCCAGAGACATCAATGCATCCAGCATGGCTCGGGCGATACCGAATGCGACCGCGGAGACACCGACTGCGTACAAGCCCTGCATGGTGAATGCGTATAATGGGCCGGTGTCGCGGCGGAGCGTGGGGTCCTCGCGGGTGCCGGTGAATTCTTCCGGCACGAACAGATTGTCCAGCGTGTAGCCCTCGGACGCGGTGCCGCGCATACCCAGCGTGTTCCAGTCCTCGATATGCGTCGCGTGTTCGGCGGGGTACAGCAACGTCCGCACCGTCGGGCGGCCGAAACGGTTCAGGCGTAACGACCCATCCGGCTCCACCACTTGCGCGTGCGCGCCCATCCACGTCGCTTGCCGGCAGCCGCTGGCGAAATGCCATTCCCCGGTGATGCGGTAGCCGCCCGGGACCGCAATGGCCTTGTGCTCGTTCGGCGGGCCCCAGGCAATAGCGGCGCGCGGATTCGCATAGATCGCCCGAGCCGACGCCAGCGGAATGAAGGGCGCGATCAATGCCGCGCTGTTGGCAACGAACAGATTCCAGCCGAGCGACCCATCGTGGCGAGAGATTTCCTCGATGGCGCGCATGTAGACCCACGGCTCCACCTGGTCGCCGCCGACCGAGCGTGGCAGCAGCAGGCGCGGCATGCGCGCCTCGACGACCTGCGACCAGAGGGGTTCGGGGATGGTCTGGGTCTGCTCGATCCGGTCCCCCGCCGCCGCAATCGCCGGCCCCAGCGCGCGCGCTCGGGAAACGGGGTCGGAGGAGACGGGGGAAATACTGGCGTCGTTCATCGGGGCGTTCCGTGCTTCGTTGCCCCGATTGGGTGGCCAACCGGCCGCTGCTGTCAATATAAGCCGCTATCAGCCGCCGCCGCCGCCAACCGTGTCGTCCTGCGCCAGAAGCCGCTGGCGCTCCACCTTGGATTGCGGGGTGGGCGGTATGGGCTGACCGTTGAATGTTCCGTACGTGACGGAATCGGTGCCGACCGGCACGCCGAACGCCTTCATACGGTCCACTGTCATCACATCGTTCATCAGCAAGTCCGACACCAGCGCGCGGTTGCCGTCGTTGGTGTAGCAACACCAATGATCCAAACCGGCCAAAGGGTGGCTCTCTTCCTCGGCCTGTCCGTCGATCGCGTAGGGAGAGCCATCCGGCGCCAAACCGCTGGCCAACCATTGCTTGAGTTTATCGTTGTCCAACTGGAGATCCAGCCAGCGATCGTTGCCGCCCAGCCCGCTGTAGCCGATGGTGCAGGCACCCATGGTCCCGACACGGCGCACCGGATGGCAGGCCTGCTCGCCGCCGATCCGCAGTACGAGATCGGAACGGTTGGTGAAACTGAACACGTCAAATGGTACGCCCATGAAGCTGGCGGCCGCATCGACCGAGAATTCGGCCCCATCGAGCAGCAGCACCCGATCCAGCGACGGCCGGATACGGGCTTTCCCCAGCCGGATGGCCTGGCTGGTAGTGCGGGTCCCCAGGCTATGCGCCAGGATCCGCATTTTTGGAACCCTCTCGGACAGCGCCACGAGGATTGCCGCCAAGGCGCGCGCCGCCAGCGGCGACTGGTCCAGCGCCGCGTATTGGTAGCTGTTGACCCAGCCCGCATCGCCGTATTCTGCCAGCCCGGCTTCCGACTTGTAGCAAAAAGCGATGGCGTTTTCCGCTGGCGCGGCGCCGTTATTGTCGCACTCACCGACCAATGGCAGCCAGCTCAGGTGGTAGTCGACCGCCGGGGGCGTCCCGTAAATCGACGTCAGCGGACTGTCCGGACTGGTGCCGTTACCCGATACGTTGCCTGGGTCAAACTGGTAGCCATGCACCATGACGATCACGGGTTTGTCGCTTTGGCCGCGCTTTGTGAGCCAGGTGTCGAGGGCGGCGTTCAACAGGTCCCCGGCCTCGGTAAAGCCGGCATTCGCTTTCGGAAATCCCTGCAAATGCGCACCGTTACTATCCTCCAGCCAATCGACCGCGTCGCCATATTGGCTGGGCGCGCCGGCTATGGCGGCGTCGTATTTCAGCACGAGCATGGAACCCTCCCGAAAACGGTGGGTCATCTTATGCTATTTTTCCGGACTGTTAAATCCCCGGCCGGGCGAGGGCATTATCCAGCAGCCCCTCATCCCGGGTGCCCACGGCACCGCCGTGCTCCGTCAACTGCTCGTCATGGATCGCGACAATCAGGTGCCGCGGCAGCCAGAACGTCACTTCGCCAGTTCGCGCGGGACCGCCCGACGTTCCTTCATGATCTGGCGGACGACGGCCATCTGGGATTCAAACTCGGCACCGGCCGTCATCAGCCGCAAACCGTCTGGCTGGTCGATGGCATAAACGGTGTCGCCCTTGGCCAGGCCGAGCTTGGTCAGCAGCTCCTTCGGGAGGATTGCGCCAACGGAATTACCGAACTGGGTCAGTTTCAGCTGGCGCATGGTCCGATATTCTGGTTACGACATCTGTTATAACAGACGTCCGAATTGAACGCCGGCACTCATGCTCGCCGCAGCATGAAATCCCGCCCCAGCAGCTTCATCCCCACGCCCACCAGCGCCATCGTGATGACAAGCAGGATGCCGCCAAGCGCCGCCAGGACCTCGAAATTGCCGGCCTCACTGAGGTCGTACAGCAGCACCGCCATGGTGCGGGTTTTCGGCCCTACCAGGAAGATGGCGGCGGATAGTTCCCGGGTCGCGACGATGAACACGATCAGCCAGCCGCCCAGCAGCGACCGCTTCAGCAGCGGCATGGTGATGCGGGCGATGGTGCCCAGGCGGCCGAGGCCCAGGATGCGCGCGGCCTCCTCCATCTCCGGGTGCAGGGTCCCCATGGCGGAGGACGCGTTGGCATAGGCGATCGGCAGGAAGCGCGCGGTGAAGGCCAGAATGATGATGGCGGCGGTGCCGTACAGCGCGAAGGGGGGTGCGGCGAAGCTGGCGTAGAAGCCGATGGCCATGACGATACCGGGGATGACGAAGGGCGCCATCGCCAGGAACGCCAATAGGCCGCCGAACCGCACCAGCTTGCGGCTGACGATATAGGCCACCAGCAGCGCCAACAAAGCGGCCAGCGTGGCCGAAGCGGCGGAGAACCACAGCGTGTTCCAGATCGATGACACCGCCGTTTCATGCTCGAACAGCAGGAAGCGGTAGTTGGCCAGGGTTAAATTGGAAGCCGTTACGCCCCTGCCCCAGGCGCGGGCGAAGGAGGCCTCGGCCAGCACCAGCACGGGCATGACCACCGACACCGCCGCGACCAGACCACACCAGCCGAGCAGCGCCCAGCGCCAGGCGCCCAGCACGATGGCGCGGCGTTCGCCGCCCTTGCCGGTTTGGGAGACGAAGCCGCGGCGGCGCAGCATCAGGCGTTGTGCGCCGACCATGACCAGGGTGATCAGCAGCAACGGCATGGCGTAGGCGGCCGCGACCTCCACCCGCACCGGGTATTCGAAGAACTGCCAAAGCTGGGTGGTGGCGGTGTTGATGCGGGCGGGGATGCCGATGATGGCGGGGGTGCCGAACAGGGCCACGCTCTCCAGGAACACGATGATGGCGCCGCCGACGATGGACGGCCAGACCAGCGGCAGGGTGACGCGCCATGTCGCGGTCCAGGTGCTGGCGCCCAGGATATTCGCCGCGTCCTCCATTTCCGAGGACACCAGGTCCAGCGCCGATTTCACGAAAATGAAGATCAACGGAAAGGACTGGAACGCCATGACGAAAGCGAGACCGTTGAAGGTGTAGACGTTGACCAGCGGGTCCGTTGCCCCCGTCGCGAACCGCCAGACCAGGTTGATGACCCCGGAGTTGGGGCCGGCCAGAAGGATCCAGCCGATGGCCCCGAGGTATGGCGGCAGAATGAAGGCCCCCAGCACCGTAGCCCAGATCAGCGGCTTGGCGGGCATGTCGGTGCGGGAGACGGCCCAGGCCATCGGCACCGCGAACACCACGGAGATCGCGGCGGTTTCGCTCGCCAGCAGCAGCGAATTCACCAGCGAGTCGACGTAGCGCGCCCGTCCATAAGCCGCGAGGTAGTTGCCGAAGGTGAAGGCGCCCGCACGCGTGTGCAGGCTGACCAGCAGCAGCTTCACCATCGGGAAGGCGACCAACAGCAGCAGAACAGCGATCAGCGCGATCCAGATGAAAGTGGCGGGTTCGAGGTTTTTCAGGCGGCGCATGCGGTCAGACGCCAAACGTATCCCGCCACTTCTCCTTGATGTCGGGCACGCCGTCCTCTATTTCCGCCGGAGTCGCCTGGATCAGTTTGACCTTTTCGAAGGGCAGAGCACCCTGCGGCGGCGGGATTTCGGGGCGCAGGGGCATGATGAAGAATTTGCCGGTTGCCTCCGCGTAACCCGGGCCGGACGCGAATTCCATGAACAACCTCGCCGCATTCGGGTGCGGCGCGTTCTTCGGGATGGCGCTCGGGGAATACACCGCCAGCGTCCCATCCGTCGGGTACACGATCTTCAGCGGGTTGCCACGGGACATGCTCAGCAGTGGCGCCGCCAGGGACACGCCCATACCGATGCTCCGTTCTCCGGCATTCATCAGCGTCACCGGGTCGTCGGCGGACCGGCCGATCTGCGGCTTGTTCTTCTCCAGCGCGGTGAAATAATCCCAGCCGTACAACTTCGACAAAACCACGCCCATCACCCCGATGGCGCCGCTGTAGCCGGGGTGGCCCACCGCGATCTTGCCCTTCCAGCGGGGGTCCAGCAGGTCCTTCCAGCTTTTCGGGGCCTCGGCCTCGGTCACAAGCCTGGTGTTGTAGGCCAGCATATACAGGCCAATGTAGAAAATCTGGAACATGTTGTCCGGATCGGGATCGCGCGCCGCCGCGATCATGCCATCCACGTTCTTGGGCCGGTAGGGCAGCAGTTTTCCCTCGCGCTTGAGGAAATTGTAGTGCCCGTAATCGGTGGAGCTGAACATATCGCACTGCGCCACGCCGGCCTGCATGTCCTGCGACAGGCGCTGATACGCGACCTGCGATGTGCTACGGACGACGTTGACCTTGATGCCGGGGTAGCGCTGCGTGAAAGCCTTGCCCACCGCCTCCCCGGTTTCAGCCTGGAGCTGGCCGGAATACCAGGTCAGCTCACCTTCCTTTTTCGCGGCGTCATACAGCGCCTGCTCGTGCGGGAGCAGATCGTCGGCCCTGGCGACACGCGGCAACAGCGCGCTACCAGCGGCACCGGCGAGCAATTGACGTTTGGTCAGGATCGGCATGTCGTGTCCTCCGTATTACACAGGGTGTTTACCGGATGGCGCGGTTTGGGTCACCCTGTGGTCGCATGATTGAAGGACTCGCTTATGACCGATTTCCTGCGCGACCGGATCGGGATCGACGTCGGCCGCAAATTGCGGCTGGAGAACGCGATCGAATGGGCCGCCACCAACGGCGTGGGCATCATCGACGTGCAACTGGATACCGGCGACAACGCGTTCACGCGGTTTGACGCCGAGCGTGCCCGGGGCGTGCGCGCGGCTTGCGACAAGCACGGGATCGAGCTGGGATTGCATTCGCTGTCGGCGGTGAATATCGCGGAATACGCGCCGCTGGTGGGTGAGGCCGTGGACGCATACCTGAGAGCCTATGTCGACGCTGCTGTGTTATTGGGCGCCGGCTGGGTCGTCGTGCACGCCGGGTTCCATTTCACCGACGACATCCCGATGCGCATGCAGACCGGACTGGAGCGCCTGCGACGCGTCGTCGCCTACGCCGAGACCAAAGGCGCCCGGCTGTTACTGGAAAATCTGAACAAGGAACCGAAGGACGCGGAAGTGCATTATCTGGCGCACACGCTGGAGGAATGGCGTTACTATTACGACCGCATCGACTCCCCGGCCTTCGCTCTGTCCTTCACCGCCAACCACGCGCATCTGGTGCCCGAGGGCGTCGAGGGGTTCCTGGCCGGGATGCCGCTGCATCGTGTGGCCGAGGTCCGCCTGGCCGATTGCTTCCGTAACGGGGTCGAGGAACATTTAGTCCCAGGAAAGGGCGACTTCGATTTCCCGGCGCTGTTTCGGGCGCTGGAGACCCGCGGATATAGCGGTCATTACACCAATGCGTTTGGGTCGCTGGACGATATGCTACGGGCGCGCGCACTGTTCGCGGGCATGGGATGATGGCCGATGATCCCCGCTGACAACGCCATTCTGCTGCTGGGCGCCCATCGTTCCGGCACCACCTGGCTGGGCAAGATTTTCGACAGCCATCCGGATGTGCTGTACCGGCATGAGCCGGACCATGGCCACCCCCCGCGGCGGACCTTGGATGAGGCGCTGTTGCGCGCCACCGTGGCGATGTGGATCGATAACCGAAGCCAGCGCACCGCCGCCAAACGACCCTTTTTCCGCAAATCCTGGCAATCTGCCTCCGCCTTTTGGCTGCGGAAGGCGTTGACCACGCTTTTGGCCGCGGGCGCTCGGCTGCCGATGGTGGGAAACAGCCTGGCACGCCTGCCGGTGCCCGAATTTGGGTCCGGCGTACGCGTGGCCCTCAAATCGATCGACTGGTGCGATGGCGTCGGCGCATTCGCCCGGCTTTTACCGAACAGCCGCACCATCGTGATTCTACGGCACCCGTGCGGCCAGGTGGCATCCGTGATGCGGGGCAACAGCCAAGGCTGTTTCTCCCTGCGGGAGGCGGGCACCGACATGCCGTTCGATGAGGCACCCACCATGCGTTTCGCGGCGGAACGCGGGGTCGATGAAGCCACATTTCAGACGCTGCCCGACGCCGCGAAATATGCGTGGGACTGGGTGCGGTTCAATGAAACCGCCCTGCGTCAGCTGGAGGCCCTGCCCAATGCCCGCATTGTTGTTTATGAAGAATTATGTGCCCGCCCGGCGGACATCGCGCGCGAGCTTCTGGAATTTTGCGGGTTGAACTGGAACGCCCAGACCGAGGCCTTTATCGCCAATAGTACGCACGATGCGGGCTCCAAGGGCTATTATGCGGTGTTCCGGGATTCCGTCGCGGCAGCGGAACGCTGGCGCACAACCATGCCGCAGGAGGATCAGGACGCGGTGCGGGCCGTGGTGCGGCAGTCCCGATTGGCGCAATTTTGGGTGGATTTGGTCTGAGTCACCCCACCGCCGGCCTCCGGCGCATCATCGCCGATAGCGGTATCGCCACCGCGGCCGCGAAGCCCATCAGGTAGAAGGCGTTGATGTAGCCGATCATCGCCGCCTGGCGCGCGATTTCGTCCGACACGCGTTGCAGGCCGGTCAGGGTTTCCAGCTCCCATTGGGACGGGATGGCGGGAAATACCAAGGCCTTGTTAAAAGGCGAAATGAACTCGGTCATGCGGGCATAATTCACCGCCGAGGAGCGCAGCAGGACCATCACGCAGAGCGAAATAAACAGGCTGGACCCGAAATTGCGCAGCAGGGTGAAGATCGCTGACCCCTCGGTGATCAGATGCGGCGGCAGAGTCGCGAAGGCCATCACCGTCATGGGGGTAAAGGCGATGCTTTGGCCGAACCCTTGCAGCATATTGGTCCAGAACACGTCGAAGAACGTCAGGTTGATATCGAATTGCGCCATCGACAGGCCGGCGGCGGCCTGCAACGCCAGCCCACAGGCGATCGCCAGCCGAGGCGCCACCCGGGTGAACGGCACGATCACGAGAAACGCCATCCAATTGCCCAGGCCGCGCGCCGCCAGCAGGGATCCGATGACGCTGTCGGGGTAGCCTCGCAAATCGTGCAGCAGGCTGGGGAACAAGGTCAGCGTCGTGAAGCTCAGCATGCCCATGACGAAGGCCAGCGCGATGCCAATGGAGAAATTACGGTCCAGCAGCAACCTGGGATTCAGGAACGGATGCGACGCGGTCAGGCAGTGCACCGCGAACATCCAGAACGCGACGATACCGACTACCGTCAGCAGCACGGTTTCCTGGGCGTCGAACCAGTCCCAGCGCTGACCGCGATCCATGATGAGCTGCGCTGCGAGGATGGCCACGGACAAAGTGAGGAATCCTGTCCAGTCGAACCGGGTGCGGGTGCGTTCGGTGCGATCGGACAACGCGAACCAAACGCAGGTCATGGCCGCGAAACCGGGCGGCACGATCATGAAAAAGGCGGCGCGCCAGTTATAGGCCTCGGTCGCCATCGACCCCAGGACGGGGCCGAGCACGGGGCCGAATACGGCGCCTATTCCCCAGATGACGAGAGCGGTGGCGTGCAGATGCCGGGGGAAGGATGCCAACAATATCGCCTGGCCCATCGGCATGATCGGCGCGCCGAAGATCCCCTGGAAGACGCGGAACAGGATCAGCGCCTCCAGGCTATTGGCCAGGCCGCACAGGAAGGAGGAAACGGTGAACCCTGTTACGGTGGCGAACATCAGCGTGCGCCAGCCGAGACGGGAGGACAGCCAGCCCGTCAGCGGGGTGGCGACGGCGGTGGCGACCAGATTCAGGGTGATCACCCAGGAGATTTCGTCCTGGGTGGCCGACAACGTGCCTCGCACCTCCGGCAGCACCACGTTGGCGAGCGTGATGGTCATGCCGAACAGCAGGTTGGAGAGTTGCACCATCAGCAGGATCAGCCATTGTCGGCCGGTGCAGCTGAAGATGCCCCCCTGGGTTTGGGTAGCACTCACGACTGACGCGGCTTTGGCGTCATGGATGTTTCCTCCGCTCTAGGCGCGCTGCCCCGCATCGTGGCACATGTCCGGCACAACGTATAACCCCAGGAAACAGTGTCCGACGAAACGCCCTCGGTCCCCTCAGTGCGAAGCCTGTTCCGGACGGTGGTGCCCCCCATCATCCTGCCGGTGTTCCTGGCCGCCGCCGACGGAACCGTGGTCGCCACGGCGCTGCCGGCGATCGCCGCCTCGATGGGGGAGGTGGAACGGCTTTCCTGGATCGTCGTCGCCAACCTGATCGCCAGCACCGTGGCCGCCCCGGCCTATGGGCGGCTGGCGGATTTGTTCGGGCGGCGGCGGATGATGGTGGCGGCGCTGTGCGTCTTCATGGTGGCCTCCGTCCTGTGCGCGCTGGCACCCACCCTGCCGCTGCTGCTGGCGGCTCGGGTGCTGCAAGGGCTGGGCGGCGGCGGGCTGATGACGCTGGCCCAGGCGCTGTTGGGCGAGTTGGTGCCACCGCGGGAGCGCGGGTCGTACCAGGGGTATTTGTCCGCCAACATCGTGGCCGGCACGACCATCGGGCCCATAGCCGGCGGATTCATAACGGAAATGTGGGGCTGGCACGCGGTGTTCCTGGCCTACGTGCCAGTCGGGCTGATCGCCATCGTGCTGGTCATGCGGCTGCCGAAAAGCGAACCAAATAGGTCCCTTGGGGGCGTCCGAGCGGGATTCGACCTGCCGGGCATGGCGCTGCTGACAATGTTTATTCTCCCATTGCTGCTGGCGGTGTCGCAGTTGCAGAAGCTGGATCCGTCGATCCTGCCCCGGCTGGGTCTGCTGCTGGTGTTGGCGGGCGCGGCCCTGGCGGCGCTGCTCTGGCAACAAAAGCGCGCCAAATCGCCGTTGCTGGCACTGCCGCTGCTGAAAATCCCCGCCTTCTGGAGGGCCGACGTGATGGCCGCCTGCTCGGGGGCCAGTTTGACGGCGATGATGACCTTCCTGCCGATCTACTTCGTGGTGGTGGCCGGCGCCTCCCCCGGGGAGGCTGGGTTACTGCTGATCCCCCTGACGGCGGCCGTGAGTTCCGGTTCGGTCATCACCGGCTGGTTGATCTCCCGCACCGGGCGGACGGCGGTGTTCCCCATGGTGGGCCTGGCGATCACGGCGCTGACCCTGGTGGCTCTGGCTGTTTGGGCGCCGCGGCTCAGCCGGGTGGAGCTGGCCTGGGTGCTGGCGCTGGGCGGGGTCTGCCAGGGATCGGCGATGATCACGTCGCAGATCACCGTGCAAATGGTCGGGGGACCGCGGAATTTGGGGGCGGCGGCGGCGTCCGCGCAGCTATCGCGGTCGCTGGGCTCGGCGTTCGGCGCGGCGGTGGCGGGGGCGGTGCTGTTCGGCATCCTGTCGGCGATGGATCAGAGTACCGCGACGCTGTTCTTTGACATGGTGCGGCGCGGTCCGAGCGTGCTGGCGTCCCTCGCGCCTGAGCACCGGGCGCTGGTGCAGCAGGAAGTCGCGGCGGCCTTCCGGGGGGTGTTCCTGACGGTGGCGTGCTTCGCGTGCATCACCGTGACGATGGCGGCGACGTTGCCGTTGCGGCGGCTTTAGGCCGGTTCCAACCCCGTCCGCCGCAGCAAGGGTTCGGCTTCCTCGGAAGCCAGAAAACGAGCGAAATCGGCGGCTGCGTCCGGGTTGTCGGACGCGGTCAGCAGCCCGGCGGAAAACATGGCGACGGTCTGGACTTCGGCGGGAAGGCCGCCGACGACCTCGATCCCCGGGACGACCATCAGTTCGCTGATCTGCTGCACGGCCAGATCGGCTTCTCCGGACACCAGACGTTCGGCGGTAAAGCCGGTGGAGGCGACGGTCGCCTTGGCGTTGACCGCTTCGGCGATGCCCAGACGCTCGATCAGCGCGGCGAAATAGAGACCGCTGGCGCCGATGCGGGAGTAGCAGACGGACCGTGCGGCCAGCAGCGCGGCCTTGAAAGCCTCGACGGTTCCGATGTCCGGCTTGGGGGCACCGGCTTTGACCGCGATGCCGACGAAAGATCGGGCGACGTCGGTGCGGCTGCCGGGGCGCATGATGCCTTGGCCGATCAGATCGTCGATGCCCTGCGCGGTCAGGATGGCGATGTCCGCGCGCTCCCCGCCGCGCAGGCGTTCCAGTAACGCGACGGTGGGGGAAAAATCGGCCTCAACCGCGCATCCGCTGCGTGCCTGATAGGCGGCGCTGAGGTCCCGCATGGCGCCCATCACGGCCAGTGTGGAGAGAAGGCGGATACTGGCGGGCATGAATTCAATCCTCGGCTTCGGGCACCGCTGGTGTAGCAGCCTCCACGCGAATGTCACCGGGTGAGCGATCCAAACATTCGTGACAACCGCCAAAAACCGCGCTATAGTTGCGATTCAATGTCCAAGAAGAAATACCAGGATCCGACCCAATTCGCCGCCCTGCCCTGCCGTATGGCTCGGGACGGGACGCGGGAGATTATGCTGTTGACCTCGCGCGGCACCGGCCGCTGGATCATCCCCAAAGGCTGGCCCATCAAAGGCCTAAAACCCCGCGAAGTCGCCGCTCGGGAAGCCTATGAGGAAGCCGGGCTGGTCGGCCGTGTCGCCAGCAAACGGCCAGTCGGCACCTTCCACTACGCCAAGCAGACCGAGCAAGACCCGCTGCTGTGCGAGGTGCATGTGTTCGTGCTGTGGGTGGAAGAGCAGCTTACCGACTGGCCGGAAAGGGCGGAACGCCAGACCCAGTGGTTCGGCGTTCCCGAAGCGGCAGCTCTCGTGGACGAAGGCGGACTGGCGGAGATCATCCTCCATTTGTCCTGAAAGTCCCTCAGTTCCGGTGCTGGTGGTACCAACTGTTGCGCAGCACCTTGCCCGGCAGTGCGCCGGTGTGGACGCCGTTCTCCAGCAGGATCCGGCCGTTGACGATGGTCATGTGGATGCCCTCGGCCGGCTCCTTGATGCGCCAGCCGCCGGCGGGGAAGTCGTGCACCACGCTCTCCGGCCCAGGCTTCACGGTCTTGGGATCGAAGATCACGATGTCGGCCGCCAGGCCTTCGCGCAGCAAGCCGCGGTCGTGGATGCCGAAGATCGAGGCGGAGTCGAACGTCAGCTTGCGCACCGCCTGCTCCAGCGTCAGCACTTTACGCTCGCGCACCCATTCCGCCAGCAGGCGGGTGGTGTAGCCGTAGCCGCCGTGGAACTGCACGTGCGCGCCGCCGTCGCCGAGACCGACGATGGCGTTGGGGTAGGTCAGTATCTGCGCCATCGCCTCATCGTCGATGTTGTTCTCGGCCTGCAGGAAGCGGGTTTCGAGCTTTTCCTCGACCACCAGGTCCAAGAAGGCGTCGATCACGCGTTTCCCGGTCATTTTAGCGATCTCGCCGATGGACTTGAACTGGAATTGCTTGTTCTTCTGCAACACCGGATCGTTGACCCACATGTAGTCCCACCAGGTCTTGGAGAACCCAACAGCGTTGTGCGGCACCGACCGTTCCACCGCCTCGGCGTGCAGCTTGTTCCGCACCTCGGGGTCGGCGTAGGCCTTCATCTTTTCTTCGTCCGAGGCGATCAGCAACGGATGCCATGTCGGCAGTCCGCGGAACACCTGGCAGTTCTTCATGGTGAAATCCTGCGTCACCCGATTCGGGCTGCACATCGGGTAGGCTCGGATGCCCTGCGCGGCGGTTTCGTTCACGCGCGCCATGTGCTGCTTCCACTTGTCGGGCCAGCGTACGGTTTGGCTCAGGCTGTTGTAGACCACCGCTCGGCCTGACGCTTCCGAAAGGCGAGCCATCATGCCGTCCTTCAACTCCATATCCACGCCGCCGCCGACCTGGATGGTTCCCGTCGACAGCTCCCGCAGCACATCCGCGAGGGCGAAAATTTCGTTGTCATCGGCCCAGAGAGCTGGGATTGCGACGCCCTGCGGGTCGAAATGCCCCTTCTGGCGGGACAGCGACAGGCCGAGGGCGCCGGCCGTCATGCCCTCGCGCACCACGTCCTGCATGGCTTTTAGTTCGGCTTCGGTCGCAGCCCGCTTCTGGCAGTCGTCGCCCATGACATAGTAACGAACCGGGGTGTGGCCAATCAGCGTGCCGGCGTTGACGCCCAGGCACTGGTCGAGCTTGTCCATGTATTGGCCCATGGACTCCCAGTTCACGTCGATGGTGCTGAGGACCTCCATCGGGATGGCTTCGACGTAGGACAGGAACTCCGCTGTCCGCGCCGCCGCTTTCTTGGTCGGCCGCACCGGGGCCAGGGAGAGCGAGCAGTTGCCGAAAATTACCGTGGTGGCGCCGTGCTGGGGGGAGAAGCTGCACAGCGGGTCCCAGGTCACCTGCCCGTCGTAGTGCGCGTGGTTGTCGATGAAGCCGGGAGCAACCGCGCGCCCGTCGGCGTCGATGGTGCGGCCGGCGGGGCCGCTCAGTTTGCCGATTTCGGCGATTTTGCCGTCTTTCACACCGATGTCGCCACGGAATGCCGGGTTGCCGGAGCCGTCGACGATCAGCCCGTTACGGATCAGAAGATCGTACGCCACTTTCTTGCCCTCCTTGTTATGCGGGGGCGCTTGATGCGACCCCGTCGCTTAGCTGGCAGAAACGCTAGCATATCGGGCGGGGGCCGCAATCCTGGCGTGGGTGGCGGGCTTGCGCCCGCCATGACGAGGAGGGAGCGTGCAGCGCCGCGAAGACAAGCGACCTTCGCTTTACCCTGGCACTTTACCCTGGCACTTTACCCTGGTCTTGTCCCCTGGATCTGAATCCGCCGCGCCACCCGCCGGAACGGGCCTGCGTCGTTGACGGCCATGTGCTTGACGCAGCGGTTGTCCCAGAAGGCGATCGAGCCGGTTGTGTAGCGGAAGCGGCAGGTGAACTCGGGACGATGCCCGTGGTCGAGCAAATACCCCAGCAGCGGTTTGCTTTCCTCCTCGGTCATCCCCTCGAAGCCGACGCAGTGGGAGTGGTTGACGAACAGCGCTTTCCGGCCGGTTTCGGGGTGGATGATGACGGCGGGGTGGATGTTGATGGTTTCGCGCCAGTCGGCGTCCTCCCGCACCGCGGTCGTGCGGCTTTTGCTGACGGCTGCACGCGGGCCAGCCAGGTTGCGGTCGGTGTGGACGACCCGCAGGCCGTTCACCAGAGATTTCATCCCATCGGACAATGTTTCGTAGGCGAGGTATTGGTTGGCGAACAACGTGTCGCCGCCGTAAGGGGGCACCTCCATCGCGTAGAACACCGCACCCATTGGGGGTTCGGCGACCATGGTGGTGTCGTGGTGCCAGTGCTCGCCCACGATGCGGGCGTCGCCGGGGTTGCGGACGACGTTCACCACCTCGGGGTCGGCCTGGGTCCCCTTGAAGTTGGGGTGAACAAAAATCTCCCCGAAGCGGCGGACGAAGCGTTTGTGTTGGTCCACGTCCAGGGTCTGGTCGCGGAAGAAGATCACGCAGTGGTCCAGCAGGGCCTGGCGGATGTCGGCGATGGTCTGGTCCGGCAGGTCCTGGGAGATGTCGACCCCATGCACTTCGGCACCGAGTGCCCCGGCGATGGGCTGGATTTGGATCGATGTGTTGCGCATGGAGTGGAATCCTTTACTTCAAGCCGGCAATCGCTCGGGGCTCGCCCGTGACCTCCAGGATGTGCATCCCGGTGTTGGCGCGATCGACGATGTAGATGTAGCCGCGGTCGTCGGTTTCGACGTTGTTGGTCTGGATGGCAACCTTGCAACGATCCTTGCCGTCTACCTTGATGCAACGCTCATCCGTGTCCTTGGTGATGGAGGGGATGAAGTATCCGACCTCATGCGGCTGGAAGGGGTTACGGATGTCCAGCGCCCGCACGCCGGCGTTGAAGTAGGAGATGAACGCCAGTTTGTTGCGAAAGACAGGTTCGAAACTTTCATTTGATGCGTGCGAACCGAACCGGCCGCCGCGTTCGCAGAAATTGCCGCCTAGTTCGGGGGCCGTATAGTTGGACACGACCATGCCCTTGGCTTCGGAGGTGATATCCTCGAACCACACCATCTGGCGGGCTTCCTGGCACTCGTTCAGGATTTGCTCATTCACAATCATGACGAAGTCACGCCTGGCGCCGATCTTGTCGTGCAGGAAGCCCGGCACGGGGACGCCGAGCATGGGGTATGTCGTGTGCGCACCGATCAGCGGGGATAGGTCGAGGCGTCCAACCTGCGGGTACAGCAGGTTCTCCGGCGTCGGTTCCGGCTTGCCGTGCAGCAGCTTGTCGCGATCCACGATCTGCACGATACCGCCGCCATTGGTGCCATAACCGAAATAGATGCGCTTGCCCTTGGGGCCAGTGGAGATCATGCCGTGCAGCATGGTCGGCACCGGTCCGGTCGAGCCCGGCTCCTGCCCTGGCAACCCGAAATTGCGGATGAAGACGGGATGCGCCGGGTCGGACATATCGTAGACCTGGGTCATGCGCGGCACCCGCCAGCCCTCGGCGCCGGAGACGAGGTAGGCGATGCCTGTCTCGCATTCCCACCAATTCTTGTGCGTGCCTTTCAGGCCGGTCAGGCGGGTGATCAGGATCGGTTTCGCCGGGTCGGTGACATTCCAGACCTCATGCGCCTCGTTGCCGAAGGGGCGCAGCATGTAGACCGCCTTGGGGTCGGTCTTGGAGAAGGCTGCCGCGTCGCAAACCCGCACCATCTGGGCGCCGCCGTCCTCGAACAGGCCCTCGGCGCCGGGGATGTGCGCGAGGTATTTGGGGTGCGCGGGGTCGGTGACATCGACGATGGAGGTGCCGTTGAACTCGGCCTTGCCGGTCATGGGGTTGATCGGTGCGGCGACTTTGTTGGTGCCGCCGTGGTGCCCGATATAGGCGATGTAGCGGTCGCCCTGATGGTGGATGGTGGGCTGGTAGGCGGATCGCGCCTGCAGGTCGCTGTAGCCCACAAGCCGCATGTTCTCCGCTTCCGGCGGATCGCCGATTTTGGGCGTCGTGGACCGGACCTGAGCATGGGCTGCAGTGACCAGCAGCAGGAGTGCCGCCGTAAGCGTTTTGAATTTCATGGATGGTTCCTCATTTTGTTTGAGCGCCGCAGCCCTCTTCCCAGCGTCATCCCCGGGGTTGTCCCGGGGATGACGCGAAGTGGAATCACTGTGCCGCGGCCCATTGCTGGAACGGTTTGTCGTCCAACACGGCCACGGCGGTCTGTTCTTCGGCCGGCGTGATCGGCGCGCTGGATACAAGCGTCGCCACCACCGCCTTGCAGTCGGTCGCAACGACGATGGACAACACGTGGGTGGTACCGACAAACCGGTTGTCGATACGGAAAACCCGCTTGCGCCCTTTCAGATCGCCGACCGCGGTCACCACCCCTGGCGCGTCCGGCTTGTAGGTATCGCCATGCAGATCCACATCGCCGATGCGGTCGATCTCATCGTCGTTGGCGACACCGGTGTAGCAGTTACAGAACCCCACCTTGGTGCGAGCGAACATCCGCACGCCGCCGGGACACCCGGCGTTGTCGCAGACATAGGCCTTGCCGGTGCCCCAATTGTCGATCGCGGGAGTCCACTGCGCCTCCTGCCATACCGGGCGCCCGTCCGGTGCCGCCGGCCGCGTCACGTAATGCGCGGCGACGGCGGTCGCGCTAAGGCATGCAACGGCGGTGATCAGGTCGGTGCGGCGCTTCAAAAGCCGGTCCTCGTGGCCGCCACGGTGTAGTGCTTGCGGGGGAATTCCTCCGTGTAACTGCGCAGCTTGCTGCCGGCTTTACTGCCCATGTCGCGGTACGGCTTGGACTTCAGTTTGGCGACATCGATGTCGATGCCGTGCCCCGGTGTCGTCGGCAGATCGACGAAACTGTCTTTCACGACGAGGGGAGAAATCGCAATCTCATCGCAGGCGGGTTTGAGGTTGATAAAACACTCAGCGATCCAGAAATTGGGGATCATGGCCGAGAACGCAACGGTCGCCGCCAGCCCCACCAGCGTGGAATTATAATTGTGCGGCGAAATGGCCACCGCATGCGGCTGCGCCATGGCGGCGATGTCCAGCATGGCCGAGATACCGCCGCAGTTGCAGATATCGGGGTTCAAAATATCCGCCGCCCGCGCCGTCAGGCACTGGGCGAAGCTTTCTTTCGAGTAGATCGCCTCCCCCGTCACGATCGGGATGCCCGGCAGGGCGCGACGGACCTCGGCGACCAACTCGATATTGTCGGCGAGGCAGGGTTCCTCGTACCAGCCGATGTCGTATTCCCGCAGGCGGTTGCCGATGCGGATGGCGTGCATCGGCGACAGGCGGCGGTGGCATTCCACCAGCAGGCCGAAATCGGGGCCGAGGGTTTCGCGCATTCGCTTCACGTAACGGACGACGTGGTCCTCGTCCTCCCGATGGATAAAACTGCGCCAGGGGCCGGGGAACGGATCCCATTTCAGGGCGGTGTAGCCCATTTCCTTGACCTTCAGCGCGCGTTCCAGGTTCTGCTCGATGGACTCGGTGCCGCTGGACCAGCCGTTGGCGTAGACCTTCACCCGCTCCCGCGAGGCGCCACCGAGCAGGTTGTACAGCGGTAGATTGGCGTGCTTGGCGACGATGTCCCAGGAGGCGATTTCAATGGCGCTCCAGGCCGACAGCAGGTCGAGCGAGGTACGCCGCATGGCGAAATCCTCGAACAGCACCTGGGCGGTGTGGCGGATGTTGAAGACCTCGCGGCCGATCACGTACTTGGCCATGGCTTGCAGGAGCTTCTCGGTGATCAGTTCCTTGCCGGGGGTGATGTAGGCTTCGCCCCAGCCGTGCAGGCCGGATTCGGTCTCGACGCGGCAGAACAGCAGGTTCTTGGCCGTGCCGGGGTCGAACAGGAAGGTTTCGATGCGGGCGATTTTCACGGTAGCTTCCTCCGGCTTGCTTGTGGTGCAAGCTACGCCTGTGATGCATCGGTCAGCAACCACGGGAGAGAAACCATGGACTTCGAACTCATCGCCTACGAGGTGCGCGGCACCACCGCCATCGTCACCCTCAACCGCCCCGAACGGCGGAACGCCCTGTCCGGTAAGCTGCTGCGGGAGCTGAACGCGGCGCTGCTGGAGGCCGACGAATACAACCAGGTCCATTGCGTCGTGCTGCGCGGCGCCGGCCCGCATTTCTGCGCCGGGGCGGACCTGAACGAGTTCTCCTCCGGCCGTGGCCCGGAGTATCGCGGCCGGCAGGAGATCGACGACGACATCTGGCGGCTGGAGCAGGGCCAGCGCCTGCGCATCCAGCTATTCGACATGCACAAGCCGGTGATCGCCCAGGTGCACGGCACCTGCATTGGGATCGGCACCGAACTCGCCTGGTTCTGCGACATGATCATTGTCGCCGACGATGCCCGGATTGGGTTCCCGCCCGTGCGCGACCTGGGGACGCCGCCGGGGTCGATGTGGCTGTACCACTGCGGCCCGCAATGGGCGAAGCGGCTGCTACTGACGGGGGATTGCCTCAGCGGCAAGGACTGCGCCGAGATCGGGCTCGCGCTGAAATCCTACCCCGCCGCCGAACTGGAAACCGAGGTGATGCGCCTCGCCGACCGCATGGGCCTGGTGGACCCGCATCTGCTGTCCGCCAACAAGCGTATGGTGAACCTCGGCCTGGAACTGATGGGTGCCCGGACCATTCAGCGCATCGGGGCGGAGATCGACGCGCGCGGCCACCTCGCCCCCAAGGCGATGGCGTTCAAGGCAACCATGCGCCAGCACGGGGTCAAGCACGCTTTCCAGCAGCGCGACGCGGCATTCGGAAGCGGCTATGCGTCGGTGCATGGCCGCGATCCCGACTGATCCCCCGATCCTGTTCCGCGACCAGCGTTTCGTGGTGCTGGACAAGCCGGCCGGTCTGCCGGTGCACCCGGGGCCTCGGGGTGGACCGAGCGTCGAGGACTGGTTTCCAGCGCTGAGCCGCCGGAAGGATGGCCCATGGCTGGCGCACCGGTTGGACGCGGACACCGCTGGATGTTTGGTGATCGCACTGCGCAAGGCGGCGTTGATCGCAGCGCAGGCGGCCTTCGCCGAGGGGCGGGCGGGGAAGACTTATTGGGCTGTTGTTTCCGGCGGGCCTTTGGAAGACAGCGGAACCGTGGATGCACCGCTCGCTCGGCGGGATGCGAAGGCCGGATGGCGGATAGTGGTCGATCCCGCCGGGCAGCGGGCGGTCACGGACTGGCGGGTGCTTGGGCGGGCCGAGGGGATAGCCTGGCTGGAGTTGCATCCGCATACCGGGCGGACGCACCAGATCCGGGTGCACTGCGCGCTGCTGGGATGCCCGATTTTGGGGGATCCGGTGTACTCCTCGTCTTCCTCGGGCTTGACCCGAGGACCGCCACGAACACCGGCGGTGACGGCGGTCCTCGGGTCAAGCCCGAGGATGACCGGGGGAGAGGACACGATCCCACTCCACCTCCTGTCCCGGTCCATCAGCCTGCCGTTGGACCCACCGCTGACCGCCACCGCCGAACCCCCGCCCCACATGCACGCTGCCCTGGCCCGTTGCGGCTGGACAATCGCTCGCGCAACTCAAAGTGATCGAAAAAATTCATGATCCCGGCAACTTCAATTTAAGCAGCAATTGGTCTACCTAGGCGGCGTTGGGAAGCAAGGCGGGGCCGCTTGCGTAAGCTCGGGTAACGCGCCTTCCTGATCCATCGTCCTGAAAGCTGAAAGGAACCCGTCATGGCCGCGCTCAAGGGAAGCAAGACCGAAGACAATCTGAAAGCCGCGTTCGCCGGTGAATCGCAGGCTAACCGCCGTTACCTCTATTTCGCCCAGAAGGCCGACGTTGAGGGCTACAACGACGTCGCCGCCGTATTCCGCTCCACCGCCGAAGGTGAGACCGGGCATGCGCACGGCCACCTGGAATACCTGGAAGCCTCTGGCGACCCGGCGACCGGCCTGCCGATCGGCCCCACCAACCAGAACCTCGCCGCCGCCGTGGCCGGTGAGACGCACGAGTACACCGACATGTACCCGGGCATGGCCCGCACCGCCCGCGAAGAAGGCTTCGACGAGATTGCGGACTGGTTCGAGACGCTGGCGAAGGCCGAACGGTCCCATGCGGGCCGTTTCCAGAAGGCATTGGACGGCCTGAACGCCTGATCCGACCGCTCGTTATTGACGTTATCCG
>CAIYDT010000057.1 GCA_903924985.1 uncultured Acetobacteraceae bacterium | reverse complement strand
CGGCACCAGCACCGGCGCGGCGATCGCCGCGTTGATAGCCGCCAGAATCAGCGTCTCATGCGGAAGTTCCGACGCCACGATCGCGATCGTGGGGGGCGCCGCGCCGCTAACCTTTTCGTCCGCCCCCGCCCCATGTCCTGCTGCCGCCGCGGCGGAGGCGTGACCGGTTTTGAGCAGTGCGGTCGTGACCAGCACGACCAGAAACGCCGTCGGATGCAGAAACAGATTGTTATTGGTTGGTTTGGGCCGCAGCGCCGGATCACGCTCGATCACGCCGCGCACCAAAGCACGAAAATCGTGGCCGACGGCGGTGCCGCAATAGGCGGGCGCGCTGATCACATACCGGCCGTCGATCCGAGCAAAATGGACGACAACCTCATCGTCTTCCGCGCGGCAGAAGACGAACCACGGCTCCCCCTCATCGCTCAGGCCGCGTTCGGAGTCCACGCTCAGGCCCACTTGAATCAAAGCGGCCTCGACGCGGTAAAACTCCGCCAACTCCTGTGTCGACCAATCGCGTGGTGCGGCGGGCCGGCGGAAAAAGGAAAGAACCTGCGCGGCCATTAGCGGGCGGCACCCTGGTTCGGCTCACCGTCGTGGGGAAACAACAGGTCGTGGGTGATGGGGTCGTAGTAACGCAAAATCTGCCGCACAAAATCCGGACTGCCCATTTCCAGCGCCTCTGCCCAGTCTTTATAGCGGTCGGGCGGGATGCGGCCTCGACCAGTCTCGAGCTGAGAGATAAACGTGTAATACTCCGCGCCCACGCGAAGAGCGAGTTGGCGTTGCGACAAACCAAGCCGCTCGCGCCGATCCTTCAGCCAACGACCGCCCTCACACCGAAGAGCCTTGACGTCGGTCATCTCCCGACGTTGTGGGTTACCATACATGGCCTGCCTCATGCCTTTCGACGTAGGTTAAAGCATACACCAACGTCCTCGCTTACACCAGTATATTCGTCTTGTTCCGACGAGATTTTGGGTTCAGATTCGGTAATATCCGCGCAACGCGTTAGCGAGCGCGGGCTGTTGGATTGACGCGGCGATCGATGGCCTTGCCTCACTGATCCTTCGGCAGGGCCACCTGCAAGGCCATCACGTAAGCATTGCGCGCCGTCTGGAAGATTGCCAGCTGGACTTGCAGCCGGTGAATTTCCTGATCGGCCAGGTTGATGTTCATCGCCTGTTGCCGGGCGTCTTCGCCCAGTTTATCCAAGTCGAAGTCTCGACCGTCAACGGTAATGTAGGGCATCGGCTCGCTCCTGACTCCACTCTGACTGGATCGCGTCGGCGTTCGGCTTCTCAAGGACACCATTGAGGGTCTCGGGCTGCCCAGCGCGTCTGAACCCTGGCAGATCCGCCCCGGCGCTTGCCGCACGCCATGTTTTCCTCGCTCCGTCCCCTCGTTGACCCGACCAGAGGCATCGCCTCCCCTCAGAGCTCGTTGCCTTTGCTGGGCACGCTGGGCGGTTCTTTGATCTTGATCGACACGTCGAAGGTGGCGATCTCCCCATTAACGCTGGTCACTTCGTAAATGATGTGGTCGGCGCCACCATGCCCGGCGCGTGCCTGATAGAATACGACCTGCACGGGCGTTTTTAGACGCGGGCAGCCAGCAATCCTGTCGGTGGTCAACGCGCCTTGACGCACAGTCAGAACGCCAGACTTCGGTGCCTCGATCACGCGGATGGTTGGCAGGGGGGCCGGTGAGCAGTCCTTCTTCGCAGAAGCGAAATAGTCGACTTCCACCGGCTTGCCTGGCAGCGCTTCAATTGTGCTGTAGTTGCTGCTCTGTGTCGCTTGTGCGAAAGCCGCACCCGACAGCGCGACCGCGGCCAGCAACCCAATCCATTGCCGGATCACGCGTTTCCGGCTGGACTCGCCGCGGCAGTCTCAGCGCGTTCGCGGATCTGCTTCTGCATCTCTTGCAGGCCGTTGACCAGACTCTGAACGACCGGGCCAACCTCATTGCCGGGAATCAGGATGGTTCCCGCCGGCTCCTCCTTGTTATCGGCACCAATCACAATGCACTGAATCCGCACCACATTGCCATGGAGGGTGATCGCCGTAACACGGTCGATAAGCATCTGCGTCATCGTCTTCTCCGTTTTGTTGTTACCGGTGTCGCAGGGAAATGTGCGCCGTGCGTCCGACGTGCGACAACACCACGGGCACGCTCCCACGTCAAACAATGCGGGGGGCCGAAGCCCCCCGCATCTTGGTTTCGAACGCCTCCGCGATCAGAGGGTGACGTTATGCAACGCCACCGTGTTCACGCCGAGGTGGGTGCCGACCAACTGGATCTCGAAGGTGTTGGCCGCCGTAATGTTGGCGCTGGTAACCGCACCATGGAAGTCATAGAGAGTTCCATTCTGATAGTCGTAGATCACGGCGTCATGGGTGCCGTTGAGTGCATCCGTATTCAACACAGCCAGCACGGCCAGTGCACCATTTGCCTGCTGAACGCCGTTGGTAACCACGTGACCCGCAATGACGGCGTGCAGGTTGATTGTGTCCCCACCAGTCCCGCCGATGAAGTTCAGGATGGTGTCGTTATAGCCGACCGAGGAGTCGGTGACGTGATTGAACACGGCCGTGTCGCCAACGGTGTGGGCGGCACCGAAGTCGATCGTGGTGCCCGACGCATAGTTCGCTGTCACGGTATTGCCACCACCGGTGCCATTGAACGTGACCGTGTCTACTGGGTTACCGGCGGTGCCACCGGTGTTGTTGCCATTGATGGTCACAGTGCTGCTGCTGATCGCCCCAGCGCCGTCACCGAGGGTAATGACGTCGCCGTTGCCATGCCCCACCGTCACGGCATCACCGCTCCCGTCGCCGATGGTGACAGAGTCGGAGTTACCGTCCCCTACCGTCACGGTATCATTGCCGCCGGCACCGAGGGTAATGGAGTCAGAGTTACCGTTCCCGACCGTCACAGTGTTGTGGCCGTCGAGTCCCCCGTAGACGTTCGCCGTGTGGACCATGGTGAGCACGTCGCTGTTGCCGTTGCCCATCGTCACGATGTTGTTGTAGTTGCCCAGATGGACGAAATCAGTGGCGTGGTTGCCGAACACGAGATTGTCGTACGTCGTGTTCTCGGCATTGAAGGTGATGGCGACATCGGTGCCAAGGGCATGGCTAAGAGCACCCGTGTCGGTGTCCTCGATACCCGCATAGAAAGTGTTGGCATTGACCGTGGTGGGTTCGAAATGACCACCGAGGACTGTCGAGGAACCATCCAGGTTCAGGTAGACATCGCCGTCGCTCACCGCCGTTCCATGCTGGAGCGTCGGGCCAGAGACCATGGAGGCCGTGGGACCCCCAACCCCCAACCCGACAATATTCAGCGTGACGATACCATCGTCAATGAGCGAGAGATTGTTCGTTGCGATGGTCGGCAACGTGTAGTCGGCCTGGCCCGCCGCTGCCGTGGACTGGATATTCACGGTATGGATGTCGCCAGCTAACAAGGGGTCAACATCCACGGCGCCGAAGTGGTGGCTCGAGCCGCCCGTGTACTGCGAGTCGAGCAGAATGTTGACCGTGTCAGCCGGATTGGGAATGGAATTCCCGATCGGAACCGCGAGAACGTTTCCGGCGCTCTGACCCCAGAGAAGATCGATCTCGGCGTTGTTGGTCAATCCCGACAGGGTTTGGATGTGGAAGCCACCACTAGAATGGCCAGCATCCAGGATCACCTGATTGATGTTGTTGGACAGGCCCAGATCCAGCACGTCAACGGCCTGGTTCATAACGCTGGTGAGTTCCAACGCCTGGAAGTTCGTGATCGACGCGCCCACCAGCGCAACCACATCCAGCGCGGTGGCATTGCCCGGCAACGCTACGGTGTTGTAGCCGGTGCCGCCGTTGAGGGTGATGGTCGAAGGCAGAGTGACGCTATCGACGCCCACCCAATCATTTCCGGCACCTGCCTGCACGTTCACCGTGGAAGAGCCTGTCCCGGTAACCGTGATGACGTCGTTTCCGCCGCCTGTGTTAATGTGAGCGGAAGATGCGGCATCACCGAAGAGTGCGACGGTGACGGTGTCGACGTTCGTGGAAGTGGGGCTGCCGGCGTTGACGATGACGGTCGAAGCCGTGACACCGGACAGATCCACGGTGATGTGGTTGGTGCCGTTACCCGCCTCGATGTCGACGTAGTCACCAGTCAGCGATGGGGTATCTACCACCTGAACGGTGTTATTGCCGTTCCCGACCGTGACTAAGGCTTCGTCATAGCTGCCGTTGAGGTCGACAGAGATGGTGTTGTGGGCACCGACGACGGCATCATGGGTGGTGATTTGGACTTCCGCATAGGCGGAGGAAGACGTGCCGCCCGAGTTCTGCCACACATCGATGGTGTTGTTGCCGCCGCCCATCGTGATGCTGGCGCTGTCGAGCACGGTGCCATTGAGATTGACTTCGATGGTATCGCCACCACCCGCGAGGTCCAGAGCGTGGATCGTAACGCTCGAGTGGGAGCCAGCCACGTCGTTGTGGAGCGTATAGCCGCCACTGCCGAGGTTCTCGGCCAGCTCGCTATATTGACCAACATCGGCCCAAACGGTGCCGCCGGCCCCGGTATCGCCGCCCAGGACGATGGCGCCGAGGTTGATGGTAACGCGATCCCACCCGGTACTATTGTCGTGGTAGCCAACGACAATACCCGCACCCGAGCCGACGGTTATGTTCGCGCTGGTACTAGTGCCACCCCAGTTCTCAACGTGGACGTCCGTGCCGTAACCGCTCCCGACCGTGACGTTGGTCATCGAGTCATAACCCTCGTGAATGTGGATGTCGTTATAGTCCCCATTACCCGCGTGAACCGTCACGTTGCTGCCGTCGTCATGAGTGTGGCCGGCTTCATCGGTGTCGATGTGGATGTCGTTTGAGCCGTCCCCGACCGTCACCGCGACTATCGCGGCTGCCGTGAGGCCGTTTACCTGGCCGTTCCACAGATCGATATCGATTTTATTATTGCCGTCGCCCTGGGTAACGGTCACGTTGGCGTTGTCAGCAGACACGATATTGATCTGATTGTTGCCATTGGTGCCCTTGGCCGCAATCACCGAGAGATTCTGGCTGATAGCCTTCCAGCCATGGAGGTCGATCTTGTCGCCGCCATGATGATCGCCCGTGGTCGTGTCGGAGATGTTCATCCCGCCATTGGTGACGGTAATGGTCTCACCAATGCCATGGTCGCTATCGATACGGACCCAGTTGTTCCCGCTGGTGGCAGTGCCGTGGACGGTGATGTCGAACGTTCCGCCCTGCGCCCAATACTGATAATTGGACGGCAAACCATACACTTGCGTGCCATCAAGGTGTGAGACCTCGAGCTGGAGGTCCACGAAGCTGTTGCCCTGCGCTCCGATGAACGTAAAGGGAGTGCCGTTGGCGCCTTGATAGATGTCGACGGCGTCGAAGCCGAACTGATAGTTGTCCGTAATCGGGATCGGCTCACCTAGGCCCGAGGCGTCGACCGAAGTCAGGAAGTACAGCCTGTTTTCGTCGCGGTTCGTAATCGCGTTGTCGCTCGTGTCGAGGTGTAGCCACAGCGCGCCGGTGCCGTTGACAGTGATCGACTGCGTTACCTGGGCGCCAATGAGGTTGACACCGTTGTCGCCCACGTTGACGAAGTTGAACGCAGTGACGAGATCGGCGCCGTTCGTTCTCTGGTAGGTGAAGTCAAAGCTGCCGGCGTTCTGCAGCGTCACAGTCACCGGGCCGCCCGCGACCAGGGTCGGGTCGTCGAGCACATAAACCCGCAGGTCTCCTTGGCCCGCGTAGTCGCTATTCGTGACCGTGACGTTCGCCAGCGTCTGGACGTTGAAGAACTCGTCGAAGCTCACATCCGACGCGCTCGTTTCGATGAGCGTGAGGTCCGGCACGTACTGCATGTTGAAGTATGTGCCGGTGTGGTGGTCGTAGGCGTAGTTGGGGTTCAGGTCGGTGACGTTCACGATCTGGATGTTGCTGTCCGAATAGGCCGGACCACCCAGTAGGACGTCGGTAGACGCGCTATTGACGAAAACATCCAGCGTGTTGGTGTAGCCGGCCTGGCCTTGCGCCGACTCGCCGTTCGACATCGTGTTGTTGCCGACAGTGATCGAGTCAACAACACCGACGAACGTGGTGTCCCGATCCCCACCCACCAGGTGCTCGTTGGGTGCCGTCGTGAAGTACAGGATCGGCGGCAAATTCACCGTAACCGTATCGGTCACCGGCAGAGCGGTGAGCGACAACTGCAGGCTCCCCCCCGAGAACAGCGAGGTAGCGCTGTAGTCCGTCTGCACCGTCACGGTGGCGTTGCCGTTGGCGTCGAGCGTGACCGTGCCGCTGGTCGCACCCACCACCTGGCTGAGCGCGCCCGTGCCAAGGTCACTGAGAGTCCAGGCTTCCTGCGTGCCGGCAACCGCGGCCCCCGCGACACCCGAAGCCGCAATGGTGAACGTGACCGACGAGCCATCGGTGATGGCGCCGCCCGTGGTCGTCTCGGTCACCAAATTACCGAAAGTGCCCTGCGTCGTAATCGAACCCACAGCACTATCGGTGGACTGGATGATCGCCGTTTCGTTGATATGGATGGTCGTGGTCGGCAGCACGGCGGCGCCATTGTTCAACGTCACGGTGTAAGTCGGAGAGGTCGTGCTGTTGAACACAGTGGCCAAGGTGCTGACGGGCAGCACCGCACGACCGTTCGCGTCAAGGGTGACAATACCGGTCTGCGGGGAAGCGAGCTGCGCCAAGGCCGTCCCGGTCCCGGTAATCGTGTAGCTTTCCTGCGTTCCGGCAACCGCTGCCCCGGAAACACCGGCCGTGTTCACCGAGAAGTTGATCGAGCTGCCTTCGTTCACGCTCGTCACCGACGGCGGCGGCGCAATCGTCTGCGTCGCGGGATTCACCGTGACCGTGTCGACCACGTCGGGCACCCCAACAACGTTATTGGTGTTGATCGCAAAGGTCAGAGCCTGCCCCGGCAGGCCGCCGCTGGTGCTGAAGTTCGTCTGCACCGTCACGGAGGCGGTGCCGTTGGCGTCGAGCGTAACCACACCGCTGGTCGGACCCGCCACCTGGCCGAGCGCCGAACCGCTCAGACTCCAGGCTTCCTGCGTCCCGGCGCCCGCGGCCCCCGCAACGCCCGTGGTCGCAACGGTGAACGTCACCGATTGACCATCGACGATGGTGTCGCCCGTGGTCGTTTCGACGTGCTGGGTGCCCACGGTCGTCTGACCCGGCGTGTGGCCGCCCACACCATTGTCCGTGGCAGAGAGGAGCGCCGTTTCGTTGAGCGTAACAGTCGTGCTCGGCAGTACGGCGGCGCCATTGTTCAACGTCACGGTGTAGGTCGGAGCGGTCGTGCTGTTGAACACGGTGGCCGAGGTGCTGACGGGCAGCACCGCATGACCGTTCGCGTCAAGGGTGACAGTACCGGTCTGCGAGGAAGCGAGCTGCGCCAGGGCCGTCCCGGTCCCGGTAATCGTGTAGCTTTCCGTCGTGCCGGCGGCTCCGGCACTGCTATTCGTGTTCACCGAGAGGTTGATCGAGCTGCCTTCGTTCACGCTCGTCACCGACGGCGGCGGCACAATCGTTTGCGTCGCGGCATTCACCGCGACCGTGTCGACCACGTCGGGCACCCCAGGAACGTTATTGGTGTTGATCGCAAAGGTCAGATTGCCCGCCGCGCTGGTGCTGAAGTTCGTCTGCACCGTCACGGAGGCGGCGCCGTTGGCGTCGAGCGTAACCACACCGCTGGTCGCTCCCGCCACTTCGCCGAGTGCCGTACCGCTCAGACTCCAGGCTTCCTGCGTCCCAGCAACCGCGGCCCCCACAACGCCCGCGGTCGAAACGGTGAATGTCACCGATTGGCCATCGACGATGGCGCCACCCGTGGTCGTCTCGACGGTCTGGCTGCCCACGGTGGTCGGCGTCGTCGTGTGGCTGCCCGCACCATTGTCCGTGGCGGAGAGGAGCGCCGCTTCGGTGATCGTAACAGGCGTGCTCGACACCGTACCGCCGGCATTGAGCAGATTCATGGTGAAGGTCGGAGCGGTCGTGCTGTTGAACACGGTGGCCCCCGTGTGGACGGTCACCACTGCCTGACCGTTCTGGTCAAGGGTGATAACCCCACTGCGGTCAGCAACGGGAATCTGGGCCAGGTTAGGCGACCCGCTGAGCGTGTAGCTTTCCTGCAGACCCTGAACCGCTGCCCCGGAAACGCCGGTCGTGCTTACCGTGAAATTGGTCGAGCCGCCTTCGGTCACGCTCCCCGCCGCGGCAATGGACTGCTGCGCCTCGTTGATCGTAATCACGTCGGTGGCAACCGCCCCGGCCTGGTTGCTGAGGGTCAGCGTCAAGGTCGGGTTAGCGCCGCCCAACACGTTCGCCACCGTGTTGACGGCCACCGTTGCCGTGCCACTGTGTATGGTCACATCGCCGGTGAGCGGGCCGGTGATCTGGTTGAGCGCAGAGCCGGTTCCGGTCAGGACAAAGTGTTCGACCGTGCCGTCGGCCGTACCCGCCGGCGCGCTCACCGTAAACGTGAGTGCGCTACCCTCAGCGATATGGCCGCCCGTCGTCGCGGTCGGCGTTACGCTCGTGTTAACCGAGCCCCCAGCATTGTCAAGGATCTCAAAGGGCTGGGTGGTATAGGCTAAGGTAGCGGCCTCGGAGGCGGTCACGGTCGCTGGGACGGACGTCACGGGAGCAACCGCGTTGTGCGCAGCAAGGAGGAAGGACGAGCTCAACGGCGTGCTCGCGCCAAGATTGTCCGCGAACGTTACCTGCGTGAAGTCGGTGGCGGCCGTGATCTTGTTGGTGAGGGTCGTCGCATCGGTGCCCGTGGCGCCGTTGCCGATGGTATAGACGGCAGCACCGACCGAGACCGCGCCCGTTAGGATCTGGTTCTGCCAGTAAAGCAGGCCAGGCCCGTCCGCCGCGCGGTTGAATAGATTTTGATAGACCTGGTTGATGAACGTATCGACCGCGGCAATCTGGACTGGATCGGTCGGGATCAGGGGATGTGGCGGGCTGGCCAGGAATGCGTACATGCTCGTCGCTTCGGGTTGGACCGCGAAGCTGTTCGCGATGGCAACCGGCGACATGGTCTGCGCGGCATTCCCCCAGTAGAGATATCCGGTTCCATCGGCTGCGCGGCCAAAATAGGCAACGTAGATGGCCTCAATCTGCTGAGCGTTGGTTAGGCCACTGAGTAATCCAGCCATGGGGTTTCTCCATTTCGAGGTTAGAACACACAAACCGATAGTACGTAGCACACCGGGCACATCTCTGGCCCTTGGTAAGCCGCGCACGCCGCCATTCAGGCCGACCATGGCCCCGTTAGGCCGGGCGAGCCGTTGTCAGACTCACCCAGCGCCCTATAGAGCAAACTTAATACGATGCCGGGGAACGCTTTGATGCGGGGAATATTACGGTAAGTATGACCGGAAATTCCCGTCAAATGTTGCCGGGAATTCCCGTATACATTGACAGTGTATCACGGTAGGAAGATTCCGGGATTTCCGCGGATTTCCGGAGATTCCACGGATATAATGCCGGGAATTCCCTGGAATACTGAATGGTATTCCCTATATATAAGCGGGTCATTTCCCTGGTAGATAGACAGGTTTTTCCTGTCTTATACCGGGTTTTCCCGGTGGCGATGCGCCGCTCCAGCGTCCGCCGCGACGAGGCGTCGATCTGGCCGGGATGCAGGCGGGCCAGATCGATGGGCGGATATTGCTCGAGACGGCGCGCGGTGGTGATCGAGATCCCGGCCCCCGCCTTCGCAGGGTCAGGCTCTTGGCCGCGGCGGTTGCCTGGGAATGGTCGATACGAACTCGCATGTAGAGCCTCACTTGCTGGTGGCCGATGTGATTGCCTGGCAACTGCCCCTCCGCCCTTCGGGGAGGCATCAGCAAAACAGTCCGTAAATGGAACAAAGTGCTTCGGCCGGAGGGCCGGCCTGCCAACGTCATGGCGGGCGCAGGCCCGCCATCCACGGATTTCCTTTGTCCAGGTCTCGCAGGGCGTGGGTGGCGGGATTGCGATATGATATCTATATCAAAATTTTAATGTGCCAGATGATTCGATTATTGTTGGACGGCCCCTCAGCCATCTTATTCGCCGCATTCCGGACGGGCACGGGGACAATTAGCGGCGAACGCCAGTTTGGCCCGGCTGCCGGTCTCCCGGACCCGAACCGCGATCTTCAACAGGCGGTTGCGGATGGTGGGAAACGCCCCACTCGCCAAAGCCTCTATTTTCGGAATCGAGTCGCGTACGATGCAAATCAGCTGTGCGTCGGGTGGTCTGGGCGCCGCCGGATTTATCCATGCCTCGGCAAGACGGAGATACCGTGGTAATTCAGGCAGCCTGGCTAAATCGACTCAGCCAGACTCTGTGTCTCGCAGCCTGAATTGCGGAAAATCGAGCTCGGGTGTGAACCGGCAACATTGCCCCTGCAAGCGCCAGAACGACACCGGCAGATTGACCTGACACCTCTTGCAGGAGGCATGCACCCGATCCTTTGCCTGTCGATTCGCCAGCACGAATGTGTATCGATGACATTCCTCTCACAATCCAGTGACCCTCGGCCCCGCGACATTCGCCGCCGTCTTGGCCGTGCCCGGGTGCTCCAGACCTTCCCCGATCACCGCGAAGGGTGCCCAGAAGAACGGGTGCGCGATTTCCGGCGGGAAATCCTTGCCGGCCCCGGCCAGCATCGCCAGTTGCGCGTCCCGCATCGCGCCGGTTACGCCCACCGAGGGATCGGATCGCAGGCGCCGTAGGGTGTCGGCGACCAGGAACGCCGCCACCTGATCGTTGACCGACCAATGCGTCACGAGCAGGGAACGAGCGCCGGCGTAGAAGAACGAACGCGCCAGACCGGACAGACTTTCACCCGCCGTCGTGCCACCGGGACCGCCGGAGTTACACGCCGACAGGATCACCAAATCGGCGTCCAGGTCCATCGACACCACCTGCGACGCGGTCAGCAGCGCGCCCTTGGCATCCGGGGCGTTTTCAGGCGCCGATGTCACGATCGACGGCTCGCTCGTGCACCGGAGGTCGGTGGGCAGCAGCGCGTGGGTGGAGAACTGCAGTATCTTGTAGTTCTTCAGCGGTGCCGTCAGCACGTGCGCGGCGGTGAAGTTGGCGCCGAGCAACTCGTCGGAGGTGTTCGCCCCCAACAGCAACCGAGCTGCGTCGAGTTCCTTTTTGGCGTACGGCAGCGGCGGCAGGCCGGCAAGGGCCTGGGCGCTGTCGCCACAGGTGGCGTTGGGGAAGCTCCTTTCGGCCTGGGCGCGCGTCACCGGTCGGAACTCTCCGAAGCCGAACCAGGGCTGGGTCGCTCGGGATCCGCTGGCGATCTTACGCAGGCTGACAAAGTTGCTGGGGGCCGGCACGTGCGCCAGGGTGAACTGGCGGATCAGCCAAGGCGCTTCCGCCAGCTTGTCCGCTGTGGCAGGGCCGGTCAGCAGCACTTCGAACGGCAGCGACAGCAGCGGGCCGGTCGGTGCGACAACCACCGATTTGGCGCCCTCCAGCGCCGGGGCGACGCCGCGCAGGGTCAGGTCGTACAGCTCCCGTGCGCCGGCGATGTCGAACTTTGGCAACTCATTGGTCGTCAGCTCGATGCCGGCGCGCACGCGGCCGACCAGCTTGGCGATATAATCGGTGCCTTTGGGAATTTTGGACACCGCGATCCGGCCGTCGCGCAGCACGAACACCCAGCCCCCATTATCGCTGAGAGTCATCGCGACGAAGGCCTCGTTCGGGTGCAGGGCCGCGAACACATCGGCCGGCTTCACCGTCTCCTGCACCAATTGCCCGTAATTGGGGGACGCCGCTTGCAGCGCCGCGTCCGCATCGGCGGCTTTGCGCTGCGTCTCGTCGATCGTTTTCTCGAGTTCGGCGGCCTTTTCCTGGAGGCCAGCCTGACCGCCGCCCTGCTTTAGCGCCTGCGCCAGGTCGTCCCGCTTGCCGTACAGGGAGTCCAACTGGTTCTTGAGGTCGCGCTGCAGCCGGATGGCTTCCGCCACTCTGGGGTTGCGGGCGTTTTCCGCCAGCGTGGCACTGGCCTGAGCGATCTGCTGGCTGGTGATGCCGCCTTGCGCCAATTGCGCCGCGGTGAACATCTCGGCCAGAACCACCTGATCCCCGCCGCCGTTCGCGTAGGCATCCAGGCATGGGGCCATCAGCGCGGGGGTCGTGCCGGCCTTCAGGTTGACCAAGGACCGCACCGCCGACCGGCAGACGGGCAAGGCGTCGGCCAGGTTGTCGCTTTGGACCAGTTGTCCGGCATACATCAGATACGTATCGGCTTGCGGCTTGGACCCTGGCAAAGCGCGGTCGAAGGCGCTCGTCGACTGATTGAGATTGAGCAATGCGCGCTTGTCGTTGCCGGCGTTCGCCGCCGTGACGCCCATGGTGCGATACAGCCGGGCGGTGACGATCGGACGGGCCAGCCCGTTGCCGAGGGCGATGTCGTTCGCCGATTGCAGGACGACGTCGGCCTCCACAGAACGGTTCAGCATGCGCAGGGCAACGGCGCGATTACGCCGAGCCTCGATCAGGCCGAGGAGGGCGGATTGCGACTGGGGATTGGTGAGCAGCTCCTCGGATGGTGTCAGTGCCCCCAGACGCCCGGATGAAGCGAAGGCATCGGACGAACGCGCCGCGGCTTTCGCGGTCAATGCGCCAGCCGGCACCTCCGCCACGTAGGCGGCCTCGGCTTGCTCCAGCAGCGCCAGGGCTACCTGCACCTTATTCTGGTTGAGGGCGTTCACGCCGCGATAATGCGCCAACCGCGCCCGTGCGGTCGGTTCCGCCGCTCCAGGCACCAGTTTTTCCGCCTGATCCAGCATGTTGTCGGCTTCCGCGAAGCGCCCCTCATCGGACAGGACCAAGGCGAGCGACATTAGCGGCGTGACGGTATTGGGATTGTTCTTGCCCAGCGCCTTTTGCTGCAGCGCCAGCGCCGCTCGGAACGCGGTTTCCGCGGAGGCGAGGTTATTCGCGAAGTTGGCGCGGGTGCCCGCCTTCATGAGGTTGTCGTACTGCCCCACGTCGCCCGATCCGAAGGACTGCGCCGCCAGCCGGCTGGCCAGCAGGGCGTCGGCGGCGGAACTGACGGGCGCCGCGTCGGCTTTGGCGACACCGGCCAGCACGCCGATGGAACGCTCCATCACTCCGGCGGCGGGTAAGACGCCGTCGGCGAACCAAATCTGGCCGGCGACCTGGGCGACCAACGCGGCGTGCGCCCAGCCGCCGACGAGGCGGGTGCATTGCAGCAGCTGCGCGGGTTGCCCGCCCAGGATGGTGGTGGACGCCGGCGCCTCACAGCGGAACCGGTCGTTGATGCTGGTGCGCCACGGACTGACGGTCGCGAGTTGCGCGAGGTCGGCGGCGCTGCCCGTACCACCAGACCGCACGGTCGCGCTGGGCTGGTTCCAGGAGCCGCAGAAGACGTCGGCTTTACGCATCCCGCCCGGCAGATCCGTCGCGGCCTGAGTGCATTCCTCTCCCACCGCGTTCTTGCCGATCGAAACCTGGGCTTCGGATTTGCTGCCCGAGGCACTGGCGTTGACATACGCCTCCGGCGGCGGCTTGTCGCAAGCGGCCAGCCAGGAAACCAGCAGCAGTGGGGTAAGGATCGATCCGCGCATGGTCAGTAGATTCCTGTTTACCCGCATTCAGTGTGACCGGTCGCGGCGGTTTCCCGCGACCGGGTTATCGATCCGCTCAGAGCCTTGTCCGCCGCACCCGGTCATGGGGAGGCTTTGGTCTCGAATCCGATCGGATGCAGCAGATCCCTACCGACTGGACGGCGCCGCTTTCCATCCCGGTTGGATTGGTCGTCGGTCGAGTCGTCGTTATCAATAGAAATCGTATCGTTTGTGTCGGACACCAGCGGCACCACGATGTCCTGGTTGTCGTCGGTGCTGGGGATGTACGGCACGGCGAAGAGGATTTCGCTGGTTGGGTTGATCTGCGGGATCCCCTGGCTGGGCATCAGCACGCAGTTCACCGAGTGGATCGCGCAGGCGTTCATCTTGAAGTTGGCGTTGGCACTCGGCTCGATATTGCCGACGCCGGCCGCGCCCTGGCCGGTCAGCCCGTTGATCGAGCCGAAGAGCGACGCGCCGCCGATCGTGCCGCTGTAGGTGACATCCAGCGCCTTCACGTTGATGGCGCCGATCGCCGTGGCACCGTTGGTCAGCCCGAGGATGAGCCAGGTTTTGGGCCCGTTCAGGCCGCTCCCGCTACCGAACGCGGTCGTGCCCGTGGTGTCGATCCGCAGGATGTTGGCCGGTCCGCTCAGGTTGCTGGCCGTCAGCACCCCGGTTTGGGTGAAGGAGCCGGCGGTGAAGTAGGCGCCGCCGTTGGTGTTGCTGGTGCTGGTCGGCAGGTTGGCGGCCGCGATCGTGCCGGTCGGACGCGCGATGCCGTCGGTTACGAACTGCGCCCCGTTCGCAACGCTGATCACCTTGCCGACGTCGGTGACGGTGATCTGGTGCGCGCTGAGCTTGCCGTTGGCGTTGATGTTCAGATTGATCGCGTCGTTGAGGGTCAGGTTGCCGGAAACGACCACGAGGGTGCTGACGGAGGCGATCTGGTTGGCGGTTCCGGCCAGGTTGACGGTGCCGGCGACGTTGCCGGTGCTGGTCAGGGTGCCGGCGGTCAGGACGCCGCTGGTTGCTTGCGTGATCCCGCCGATAGAGGTGGTAATGTCCACCGTCCCGGTCGTGCCGGCGCTGACCTGATTGGCCAGGGTCAGCCCCATGTTGTCGACCACTGTCAGCGTGCCGCCGGTGGTCATGCCGGTGATGGTTCCGATCTGGTTCGCGGTGCCGAGGAACGACGCACCGCCGAAGATGCTGCCGGTGCTGGTCAGGATGCCGGCGATCAGGGTGCCGGTGTTGGCCTGCGTCACCCCGCCGGCCGAGGTGGTGATGTCCACCGTGCCGGTGTTGGTCGCACTGACCAGACCCGCCAACGTCAGGGCGTTGCTGTCCACCACGGCGAGCGTGCCGCCGGTGGTCATGCCGGTGATGGTGCCGATCTG
>CAIYDT010000056.1 GCA_903924985.1 uncultured Acetobacteraceae bacterium | reverse complement strand
GCCATCCCGACTCATGGACGGTCCGGAACACGGCGCCCGCCTCGCCCCACAACCTGTCAACGTTTCTGTGCCGAGGTACTAGCTCGTCGAGGCGCAGACCAGCGACACGTTGCGGAACGCGATTGCCAGGCGGCGGTCATCCTGTTCTCCAGCCACGTTGCGTGGACTGGCCGCACAGGGGTGCCCAAGCAGAATTTCCACCTTTTCCCGCCCACGCACCAAGGCGCCGGGCACCGTGCAGCCGACCATGCCGCGCTTCAACGGTTCGAACCGATGGACTTCCGTGCCACTCACGGTCACGGCCAGGGTTTGAAACGGTACCAAGGGCGGCGAAATATAGGGGATGACGTCCATTTCCAGCCAGTAATCGCTGGCATCGGGCGGGGCATCGATCAGCAGGAGGCTGCGATCCTCGATCGCCCAGGTGAAGCCATTCTCCGGCTTGGACCATCCGAATCCGATGCTGTTCTCGGCATTGCCTTCAACGCCGAACTCAAGATCCACCCGAGCGGGCGGAATGGCCGGCGGTGGGGCGGCGACCGGTTCGGCTACGCCCGCATGGCGCGCCGGCCACAACGCCCAGGCCCGGCGCAGCACGGTCATCCAGGATTGGACGTCAAGGTTCGGCACGCTCTCCCTGGCCGCGAGCCGCTTTACGTAGCCGACCATCAATGAGCGATCGATGACGTCCACACTACCGGGCGAGTGGCCCGGGCAGGCTTCCGCCACCCAAAGCAGCGTGGATGGACCGAATCGCGAGAGGGCGGCCCGCAGGTCCACCAGATCGGCCGCGGACAGCGGCTCATTCTGCCGGAAGACCAGGATTTTCTTGGGGTTTTCCAGGTCGCCGATCAGCTTGTCGACCAGGAATCTGACCGTGCGGGTGTGCAGGCGGTGCAACGCCTCCGGCTCGGCTTCGCCGATTTTCACATCGGCGTGATAGATGAAATCGTATTTGGTGAGCTTCACCATGTACTCACCGTTCTCGGGCCGAATGCTCACGCGCTCGGGATCGGCCATCCCCACGAACCGGCCTTCCATCGCCCGTAACAAGTGCCGCAACGGTGCGCCGGCGAAGCGGAACAAGCCAAGCGGTTCCGCGCCAACGCGGCGCTGCACCAGGCCAAGTTCGCAGTTATCCCCCAGGCTTTCGAAATGCAGCACCAGATCGCGGTCGCTGAGGCCGCTCGCCACGGGCAGAATATCGGACATCTCATTCATAACGTCGGTACAAATCCTTGCCTGCGGCCTAACCGGGAGGCAACCCTATAACCTGGCAGCCCCCCCGCCACAACGCGATAGCACCGGGACGCCGATCAGCTATATGAGAGGCGCGAAAAGCTGGAAGGGACTTATACCCATGCTCGACCGCCCCATCACCCCGGCCGCCTTCCTGGCCGACCTGCGGCAAGGTTTCGGGGGCAAAGCCCCCACGCTTCCCACCATTTTCCAGACCGGCGACCGGATCGGGGAAACGGCCAGCGACCCGATCCCCCAGGGCACCCCGACCCAGCGCGTCGCCGTGCTTGGCGCCGTGACCATCGACTACCTGCGCCGCGCGGTGGCCTGCGGCGTGCTGCGGGAGGGCGTCTTTCCAATTATGTACCAAGCCCCCTTCGGGTCCTACGTGCAGGAAGTGCTGGACCCCGGCTCCGCTTTGCATGCGTTCAAGCCCGAATTGGTGGTGATCGCCACCCACTGGCGCGACCTGGTCACCGACATGCCGATCGGCTGCACCGAAGCCGACGTCGACGCCGCCCTGGAATCCAGGCTCGGCCTGTTCCGCGGCATCTGGGGCCGGCTGACCGCCGCCGGCGCCAAAATCGTCCAGCATCTGGTGGTGCCGCCGCGGCAGCGCTACCGCGGCGTGGCCGAGCGCCTCGCGCCCGCTTCCCCGTCCAACCAGATCCGCCGGTTGAACGATAAATTGCTGGAGGCCGGTAACGGCCTTGTGACCTGGATCGACATGGAGGGACTGGCGTCGAAAACCGGCACCAGCCGCTTCTCTCCGGCCAGGTTCTATTATTCCGCCAAGCTGGACTTCGATCAGCGCTGGCTGCCGGATTACCTGGCGCCGTTCCAGTCCGCGTGGCGCGCCGCCAATGCGCGCGCCAAAAAGGTGCTGGTGCTGGATCTGGACAACACGCTCTGGGGCGGCGTCATCGGCGACGACGGCGTCGAAGGCATCAAGCTCGGCGCCGCCTCCCCCGCCGGGGAAGCGTTCGAGGACTGGCAGCGCTATATCAAGGGCCTCAGCGAGCGCGGCATCATCCTCGCCGCCTGTTCCAAAAATGCCCCGGAAATCGCCGAAACCGGCTTCACCCATCCGAATTCCGTCCTGAAGCGGGAGGATTTCGCCGCCTTCGAGTGCTCCTGGTCCGACAAGGCCGGCGGCATGAAGCGCATCGCCCAAACCCTGAACGTCGGCATCGACAGCTTCGTTTTCTGCGACGACAACCCCGCCGAGTGCGAGCTGGTGCGCCAGGAACTGCCGGAGGTCGCAGTGGTGCACTTGGGCACCGACCCGGCTTCGTTCATCGACCTGTTCGACGCCGGCCACTGGTTCGATATGCAGGCCTATACCACCGAAGACCTCGGCCGAGCCCAGGCTTATGCGGCGCGCGCCGCGGCGTTGGCCGAACAGGCCGAGGCCACCGACATCGGCGGCTACCTCGCCGGCCTGGACATGAAAGGCCGCCTGTACCGGCCCGAGGAAGCCGACATCGCCCGCGTGGCGCAGCTGGAGCTGAAAACCAACCAGTTCAACGTCACCACCCGCCGCTACTCCGAGGCGCAGGTCCGCGGCTTCATGGACCGCAACGACGCCGTCGTGCTGGCGTTCCGTCTGGCCGACCGGTTCGGCGATCACGGCCTGACCTCGACGCTGGTGGCGTTGCACGAAGACGACGCCATGCGGATCGACAGCTGGCTCATGAGCTGCCGGGTGTTTTCCCGGTCCGCGGAGCAGTACATCCTGCGCGGCCTGATCGATATCGCCGAGGGGATGGGCGCGACCAAGCTGGTGGGCGAATACCAGGCGACCCCTAAGAACGACGTGGTGGCGGACCTGTACCCCCGCTTGGGGTTCACCGCCCGGGAAGACGGTCTGTATGAACGCCCGCTCGGCGGTGGGGCCGAGGATTTGGTGACGTATATCGCGGGGACGTAAGGCCGGGGCGACCCACGGCCTTATTCTAACGCGTATGGGGGACCGCCGTGCGGCGATGGCGCGGCACCGGTATCGCCCGCGTTCGCCGCTTCCGCCCGTTCCGCGGCCTCCCGCTCCGCCCGCAGCCGCTGCCCCTCCACCCGGGCCGGTTTGAAGATCCGCTCCTCCAGCACCGTGTGCAGCAACTCGTGCGCCTTCTTGTCCCGCTCGGTCGTATGATCCTTCCGCCAGGCGTTCAGACTAAAGTCGTCTTCGGGTTCTTGGGCGGGCGGAGGCTCCGTGGCGATTTCCATTTTCCCATCATGGTCGGGGGAGGTCGCGGCAGACACCACAACCCGCCGCCCGCCCCGCGCCCGGTGTGCCGCCCCCGCCAGTGCCACGACCGCGCGATGCACCAGTATCGCGTCCATCACCGGCAACTCCGGATCCGGCAGCCCCCCGCAGGCGGCGTCCCGCACCGCATCCAGCAGCGCGATCAACTCCGGACTCAACCCCTTCGGCAGCCCAACATCCGCCCGCGCCAGCATCAGCGCCCGCGTCAGGGAGGTCACCGAGCGGTAGAGTTTCAGCATCACCGCCAGCGGAAAAATCGCATACCGAGCCCGGGTGCAGGCATCGCGCAGAGCACCCTCCAACGCGCTGAAATCGGGGGTGCCGGGACCTTCGTCACCGGGTTGCATGGGGTCACCTGTTACGGATTTCATAATGCGGCTCGCTCTCCCCCGGAAAACGGGGGCTGAAATGGTTGTGCTGAAAGGGTGGACCGCGTTCATGGTTTGTCCGTTTACCCGGACCAATTTTTCGCGCCAAGGAAAAAATGGGGGCTGGGCCGGGGACCGCCATGGCGGGTGCGGGTCACGCGGACCGCGGGTCGGTCGCGCCGCCCGCCGTTACCCCCGGTTGCGGCCCACCAGCGCCCGCACTTGCGCCTGAACGGCGGTGAGGTCGTTCGGCATCACGGTGAACCGCTCCTCCCGCTCGTACAAATCGGTCATGCGGGGCGGCAGCGGCGGGCGCATCCCGGTGGCCCGTTCCATAGCGTCGGGGAACTTGGCGGGATGCGCGGTTGCCATCGCCACGGTCGGTATCCCCTGGCCTGGCGCGTGCGCTCGGGCGGCCGCGATGCCGATGGCGGTGTGCGGATCGGCCAAATAGCCGGAGGCCGCGTGCAGCCGGCGGATTTCCGCCTCGGTCCCCGGATCGTCCAGCCGGAACCCGTGCAGCACCCCACGCGCTCTGTGCCAGACCGCATCCGGCACCGGCATTCTCCCAATTTCGCGGAACCTTTGCATGGTTCTGGTCAGGGCAACGGGATCGCGTTCCAGCAGCTCGAACAGCAGGCGCTCGAAGTTGGAGCTGACCTGGATGTCCATGCTGGGCGACAGCGACGGCTCCACCGGCACCATCGACATGTCGTTTTTGTCGAGGAACCGGTATAGTATATCGTTACGGTTCGACCCAACGATCAGGCGTGCGACCGGCAACCCCATGCGCCGGGCGGCCCAGGCGGCGAGGATGTTGCCGAAATTGCCGGTCGGGACGCTGAACGCGATCTCCCGGTCCGGGGCGCCGAGCGCCAGGGCGGCGGCAACGTAGTAGGGGATTTGCGCGGCGATGCGGGCCCAGTTGATGGAATTGACCGCCGACAAATGCATCTCGTTCCGGAACGGCGCGTCAGCGAACATGGCCTTCACCATGTCCTGGCAATCGTCGAAGGTGCCCTCCAGCGCGATGTTGCCGACGTTGGGGGCATGCACCGTGGTCATCTGCCGGCGCTGCACCAGGCTGGTGCGCTCGTGCGGATGCAGGATCATGATGTCGACGCGGTCCCGGCCGGCACAGGCCTCGATGGCGGCGGAACCGGTGTCGCCCGAAGTGGCCCCGACGATGGTGACACGCGCATCGCGTTGGGTCAGGACGTGGTCGAACAGGCGGCCGAGCACCTGCATCGCCATGTCTTTGAAGGCGAGGGTGGGGCCGTGGAACAGCTCCTGTGCGAACAGATTTGTATCCAACTGGACCAACGGCGCGACGGCGGGGTGGCCGAAGCCGGCATAGGCGTCGCGGCAGATGGTCTGGAGCGTCCCGAACGGAATAGCGTCACCGACAAAGGGCTGCATGACCCGGGCGGCGAGGGCGTGGTACGGCAGGCCGCGCATCGCCCGCCAGTCGGCGGGGGTGAAATGCGGCCAGGATTCGGGCACGAACAGCCCACCATCCTCGGCGAGGCCAGCCAGGAGGACGTCGGCGAAGTCGCGGGCGGGGGCGTGCCCTCGGGTGGAAATATAGCGCATGGGGGGAGTTTAGCGCGGGGCCGGGTGCGGCGCGAGGGGTCGATTGTGCCGCGCGATATATCCGATCGAATATAATGGCGAAATATCTAATAATATATAGCGCCTCGGGTCGGGTGCTGGCCCTAGTCCGGACGGTTCAAACATTCACCGAAATCGAATTGATTGGCCTTGACATTGGTCGGACGGCCTGCCAGCGTTACTGCCTAAGTCGTTACCAAAATTGGGGAGAGCAGTGCCATGCCAACATGGTCGGTCGATATCGTTCCCGGCACGAACACAGGCGGCCCGGCGACGTTTGTCGCGCAAAACCAGCCCTCCGCGCCGGTCGGCACGGTCTATACAGATCCTGGCGACGCGGTTAGCTGGAACAATACGACGGGGCAGGATCATTGCATCAGCCTGCTTGCCAACCCCAACATGCAGGCCACGGACCCGAATAACCCCGGCTTGGTCATTCCCCGCCACCAGACGCCGGCTTTCATTGTATCCAACGGGGGCACGGCTGCCGTCAGCGTACCGTATACGTGCCTGATCCATCCCAATGAGACCGGCACGATCGTGGTATCCTGAGCGGGGCCGGGAAACCATATCTTCGAAAAGACAATCGGTGGGAGAGTACAATGACCGGGTCTAAGATGAAGCGCCGCGATAACGAAACACGCCATCTGAGCGAGCGGTATCGCCGGCTATCCTCGATCGGGGTCATCGCGGCCGCCGCCGCGATCGTGTTCGCCGCCCTGCCGGCGCGCGCCCAGCCGCTACCGGCATGGGCGCCCAAGGCGCCGCAATACGCACAGTGTCCGTCCCCCTTCCAGCCGTTACTGCGAATACCCGAAATCGTCTCGGCCAACGGCAAATTGCACGGCACGATGTTGCTCAGCAACAACGCGGAGCGGATGTATCTGGGAACGCAGTCGGCCGCCGGCAATCCAGACCCCAGCCAGTGCCTCGTGCAGGACGTGCGGCAACTCAGCAGCCCGACGGCCGTTCTTCCAGGTTACCCAGGCACCATCCCACCCGGCTACCAGAACTATGTTCCTCCCCCGAGCTATCCGGGCTACGCGGCCCTTCCCGCTACCAAGCTCACCGATCCGGTGCCGGGTCCGACGCTGCGAGCCCGCGTCGGCGACATCGTGGAGCTGAGCTTCCTGAACCAGATCGGCGGCGGAGCCTATTGGGCCACGCAAGACCGTGGCGAGAAAGGCCTGGGCTGCGATCAAAGCTTTACCGGCAGCCCCCCGGTGGCGAAATATCCCGGAATCGACACATTCCCGGATTGTTTCCATGGGTCGACCACCGGCAATATCCATTTCCACGGGACCCACACCAACCCGAGTTCGACCGGCGACAACATCTTCATCGAAGTCCGGCCCTCGCTGCTTGACGCCAACGGCAAGCCGGTCGTCACCCAGGCCAGCATCAAGCAGCCGTTCGACCAGTTTTTTGCCAATTGCGAAGCGCATCTGAAGACCGACGTCCTGTCGCAATGGCCGAACAGCTGGAGCGATATGCCCGCCGCCTGGGCCGCCACACAGAAAGACCTGCTCAAGCGCTACGACCAGGATCCCACGATCGTCGAGAAGCTATGGCCGGCCAACGCGGCCCAACTCGCGGTCGGTGCCTGGCCGGAATTCTCCATCGGCGCGACACCCTACTGTTTCCGCCTGCCTGCCTACACGCCGCCCGGACCGCATCAGTCCGCTCACCCGCCCGCGCATACGATGGCTGGAATGCAGGAAACCCGCGCGCTGGAAATGGGTCAGGCCCCCGGCACGCACTGGTACCACGCACATAAACATGGCTCGACCGCCATCGACGTGTCGAACGGCATGGCCGGCGCCTTCATTATCGAAGGCGGTTACGATGACGCCCTGAATGCGTTTTACGGCACCGGCACACCGCCATCCGCGTGGACCCGGACGCAGCCGGTGATGGTGATCAACCAGTTGGGCACCAGCCCCAATTTGTTCGGTGGAGGCTCTCAGACCGGACCAGGCCCGCTGCCATTCTCGGTTAACGGCCGCTTCCAGCCGTCGGTCACCATGCAACCCGGCCAGGTCCAGCTCTGGCGGATCGTTAACGCCTCATCGCGCAGCGGCGTATTCCTGGCGGGTTTCGCGCCTTACAACCCCAACCCCGGGAATGTCTCGCCGCCGCCGACCCCACCGGCCCCTCCAACGGCGCCGAGTTCGCCGCAGGTGTTCGCATGGAAACAGACCGCGCAGGATGGTGTGCAGTTCAATGGTCCAAATTACCAGAACAGCGTCAGCCCGACTTTGATGATCGCGTCGGGTAACCGGGCGGATCTGCTCATCCAGGCGCCAACCACGCCGGGAACATACGCTCTGCTGGCCGCGGGCGTGATCAGCCGGTGCGAAACGTTGCCCTCCAACGTCGTGCCGACAATTCCGACCACGCCGACGCCGTCGCCTATCTGCGCACCGCCGACGCCAACGCCGCTGTTGATCGTGACCGTGACAGGAACCGCTGCCACGGGCAATCAGGCGCAGTTTATTCCGCCTGCCAGCCTGGATACGGCATTCCCAGCGTTTTTAGCTGACGTCGGGAACGATGAAATCAAAGGTACCAAGACCGTCGTCTTCGATACGATCCACACAGGCACCAACCCCCGGACGGAGCACACGATCGACGGTCATAAATTCGACGGCAACATCGGTGAGGTGGTTCTCCTCAACACCGCGGAAGAGTGGAAAATCGAGAACAGAACCGTGGTCGGCGACTTCCAAAATGGCAAGGTCGGCAAGAAGCCGGGCCCGCCCGGCGAGGTGATCGATCATCCCTTCCACATCCACATCAATCCCTTCCAGATCGTGGAGTTCTTCGATCCGAACGCGGTGGTGCCGTCCACGGGGCAGCCGGTCTATATATTCGCAGGGACGCCTGGAACGGGCCAATGCCTGCTGGATGTCACCAAACCGGAGACCTGGAAACCGTGCCCGGCAACGACTCAGGGTCAGGCCAAGACCAGCCCTATCTGGTGGGACGTGTTCGCGATCCCAGCGGCGCGAGCCGTTTATGTACCCGTGGACAACACCACGCCAACCGGCGTCGTCTTTGTCCCCGGCTACTTCAAGATGCGCAGCCGCTTCGCCGACTACTCCGGCCAGTACGTGATCCACTGCCACATCCTGGCGCACGAGGACCGCGGCATGATGACCGTGGTGGATGTCGTGCCGTTCACGACGCCCTACTCGCACCACTAGCGGTGGCTTAGATGCCGGGATGACCGTCTACGACCGCCTGGCACCGGGTTTCGATCGGCTGCGCCCTTTACCCGAGGGCGTGCCGGGCGAAATCCGCACCGCTATTCTGGCCGAGTTGCCGGCCAATGCCCGCTTGATCGACCTCGGCTGCGGGGCCGGCCGGATCGGCTGGCCCTTCGCCGCGGCGGGCGACAACTACACAGCCGTCGATTTTTCGCTCGGTATGCTGCGGCAGTTCGCGGATCGCGATCTCCCCAACAAACCCCGGTTGGCACAGGCTGATGGCACCTCGTTACCCTTCCCGGATGCCGCGTTCGACGGCGTGCTGCTGGTGCAGGTTCTCAGCGGCACCAGCCACTGGCGCGACCTGCTCAAGGAAGTGCGCCGCATCCTCCGCCCCGGCGGGGCGCTGTTCGTGGGCCAGTCCATGGCCCCCGACGACGGGATCGACGCCCAGATGAAGCAGCGCCTGGCCGAAATCCTGGACGAGATGAATGAGCATCCTTACCAGCGCAAATCCAGGGAAGATGCGTTCGGCTGGCTGGAACGCCAGGCCAGCCTGACCATAAAACAGGTCGCGCGCTGGCCCATGACCCGCACCCCCCGCCAGTTCACCGAACGGCACGGCACCGGCGCGCGCTTCTCCGCCCTGGACCCAGCGGTGCAGGCCGCCGCGATGGCGCGCCTGACGGAATGGGCGCAAGCCGCCTTCGGCACCCTCGACGCCCCATCGGCGGAGGTGCAACGTTTCGAACTTCGCATTTACCGATTCCACCAAAAGGCAACGCCCTGAATGTCCAACGCGGTCACGAACTCCATGCTGACGGAGCTGGGCAAGCGCCTGGTCGGCGGCTCCCTGAGCGACGAAGCGCTGATGCGCGCCACGGGGGACACCCCGGATTTCGCTATTTTGCCCTGGGCCAACGTGGTCAAAATCGGCGGCCAGAGCATCATGGATCGCGGCCGTTCCGCTTTGATGCCGGTGGTCGACGAAATCGTCGCCAACCTGCCCAACCATAAAATGATCCTCGGCACCGGCGCCGGCACGCGGGCCCGGCATATCTACAGCCTGGCCATCGACCTCGGTCTGCCGGTCGGCGTGCTGACCGTTCTCGGCACCGCCGTCGCCTGGCAGAACGCACAAATGTTGCAATATCTGCTGGCCCGTCACGGCATCGCCTTCCTGGAGCCCGAGGGCTTCCCGATGCTGACCCATTATTTGATGGAGCGCGGCGCGGTGATCTGCCAGGGCATGCCGCCCTACAAATTATGGGAGCAAAACCCCGAGCTCGGCCGCATCCCGCCTCAGCGCACCGACACCGGTTGTTTCCTCATCGCGGAAGCCTACGGCGCCCGCAAAATGATCTACGTGAAGGACGAAGACGGGCTGTTCACCGCCGACCCAAAAAAAGACAAAAACGCAACGTTCATTCCGCGTATCAGCGTGCGGGAGCTGCTGGCCAAGGACCTGAACGACCTCGTCGTCGAACGCGCCGTGCTCGAGATGATGCTGAACGCCCGGCAAATCCGGGAGATTCAGTTCGTGAACGGCCTGAAACCCGGCCAGCTCACCGCCGCGCTGAACGGCGAACCCGTGGGAACCATCATCTACAACGACATCGCTGTCCCAGGACAAAAGCCATGAGCACCGGCGCGCAACATGTGGTTTCCGCTTTGATGCGGGAATCGCTGATGGATAAAGGCGTCCTCGCACGCACAGAATCCGCGGTGCGCCACATCCTGCCGCATCTGAACGTGGTGCAGATCGGCGGGCTGTCGATCATGGACCGAGGCCACTCAGCGGTGATGCCGTTGCTGGACGAAATCGTCGCCAACCAGGCCGAACACACTCAGGTCATCGGCGTCGGCCCCGGCGTGCGCGCCCGTCATATCCTGTCCGTGGGTCTGGACCTCGGCCTGCCCACGGGTGCGCTGGCGACGCTGTCGGCAAAATCGAGCGCGCAGAACGCCTACATGGTATCCTGCCTGCTGGCGAGCCAGGGTTTCGTCTACCTCGAAGCCCCGTTCATCGTGCAACTCCTGCCCGCCATGCTGGCGGCGGCGCGCGGCGCGGTGTTCAACGGCATCCCGCCCTACGATTTGTGGGAGCATCCCCCGGCGTTGGGAAAGATACCGCCGCACGGCAGCGATGCCGGTTCGTATTTGGTGGGGGAGGTGTTCGGCGCCCGCAGCGTCATTCTGATCAAGGACGTGGACGGCGTGTACACCGCCGACCCGAAGAACCACCCCGATGCGACCTTCATCCCGGACATCTCAGCCCGAGCGCTGATGGCGATGAAGCTTGAGACGCTGCCGGTGGAGCCGGTGGTGCTGGAGCTTCTCACGCGCTCCAAACTGGTGAAATCCATCCGCGTGATCAACGGGCTGGTGCGGGGTAACCTGACCAAGGCCCTGGCCGGTGAAGACGTGGGCACGATCATCAGAGCGTGATCGCCGGCGCCCGTTACGGCGCTAGGACTTCCCCCGGACGCCGCGCTATGGTCCGGGCGGAAGCCCCCCGAGCCGAAGAGTATACCCATGAAACGTCTGGCCGGTATTCTGTCTGCCATCGCGCTGGTCGGCCTCGCCGGCGTGCTGATAACAAAGCAGCTCCATCGCCAGCCGCCGCACCAGGAAAGACCCATCGCGGCGGCTCCAGCCGCCGCACCCGCGCCGGGCGTGGCCGTGACAGCGCCGGCCAAGCCAGAAATCCCGCCGGCCCCCGTGCCGGTTCCCTTCGGCTTCGTCCGTGCTGTCGCCGACCTCTCCCACGCGCGCCCGGGCGCCTGCCTCAACTTCACCGCCCCGCTCGATGCCCGCCCGGAAACCCACTACCAGGACTGGGTCAAACTCACCCCCGCCCCAGACGCCCAATTCCGCGTCCAGGACAAATCCCTCTGCATCGACGGCCTCACGCTCGGGCGCAAATACCTGGTGGCGATCGCCGCCGGGCTGCCGGCGCAAAACGGCGACCGCCTCGCCGCCGCCGCGACCGCCGCCATCGACTTCGGCGATCGCCCGAAAATGGTCGGATTCGGCGGCCAGGGCTTCATCCTCAGCCGCGACACCGCCGCGGCCGGCGTGACGGTCGATACCGTCAACGTCGATACAGTCGCGATCGAGGTCATGCGCATCGGCGACCGCCTGGCCCCGACTATGATCAAGGCCCTGCGAAGCGAGCCGCCGAACTATCAGGAACGCCTGGTCGAGCTGGCGGACCAGTCGGCCCGCGCGGTCTGGTCCGGCACCATGGAAACCCGGGGCGCACGCAATGAGGTCGTGCATACCGCGTTCCCGCTGACGCAGGCCGCCGAGCAACGCCAGCCAGGCGTCTACCTGATCGTCGCCGCCAATGCGTCCGATCTGCACCCCCGCGCCAAGGACAAGCAATTCCTCTGGCAGCGCAGCGACAATTACGAGTTCGCCTCCCAGATCGTGGTGCAGACCGACATTGCGTTGACCACCGTGACCGCCACGGACGGGTTGCACGTCTTCACCCGGTCCCTCGGCACCGCCGGCCCGCTGGGCGGGATCGAAGTGCAGTTGCAAGCGCGCGATAGCCAGGTGCTGGGCAAGGCAACCACCGACGACACTGGCCACGCCGTCCTGGCCCCTGGCCTGTTGCGCGGCGCTGGTGCGGCCTCCGCCAATACCGTCGTCGCCTATGGGCCGAACCAGGACTTCGCGATCCTGGACGTCACCCAGGCGGCGTTCGACCTGTCCGATCGCGGTGTGGCCGGCCGCGACGTGCGAGGCCCGCTGGACGCTTTTGTTTATACCGATCGCGGCATCTACCGCCCCGGCGAGCACATCCACGCCATGGCGCTGCTGCGCGATCGGGTCGGGGCTTCGATCGACGACGGCGGCATCACCCTGTCCCTGCACCGCCCGAACGGCGTGGTGTTCAAGCGCGCCGTCCTGACCCCGCAACCGGCAGGCGGCTTCCGCATGGACTACGACCTGCCGGACACCGCCAGCCGCGGCATCTGGCGCATCCAGGCGACCGACGCCGACGACAAAACCATCGGCGAGACCGCGTTCGAGGTGCAGGATTTCGTGCCCCAGCGCATCAAGGTGACCGCGCGGTCGGACGCCACCAGGCTGCTGCCGGGCGATACCGTGTCGGTCGCCATCGACGGGCGGTTTCTGTATGGCGCGCCGGCTGGCGGCCTCGGTGCCGAGGCGCATATGAACGTGACGGCCGACCCCGCGCCGTTTCCGCAATCGGCGCAGGGATACCGCTTCGGCCTGGACGGCAGCGACTTCAAGCCGGTCGAGGCCGACCTGACCGCCGAAAACACCGACGCCGACGGGCATACGGTCGCCACCGGCAAGCTGGAGGTCGTGCCGCCGCCAAACGTCGCGCTGAAGGCCACGATCACCGCCGGCTTGCAGGAGCCAGGGGGGCGGGTGACCTCGGACACGGTTACTCTGCCGATCCGCACCGGCAAAACGATGGTCGGCATCCGCCCGCGCTTCAAGGACGCGCAGGTCCAGGAAGGCGATGAGGCGGGGTTCGAGATCGTCGCCGTCGACAATGACGGCAAGCCCCAGGCCGGGCGCCTGCACTGGACGTTGGTCGAGCAAATCCACCACTACGACTGGTACCTGGCCGGCGGACGCTGGACCTTCCACAAGACCGACACCGAGAAGGCCCTCGACTCCGGGGACCTGGACGCGGTGCCGGAACGCCCGGCTGTGCTGGTCCGCAAGTTCGATTGGGGCGATTATCGGATGGTGGTCGAACTCCCCGGCCAGGCGCTCGCCAGTTTCTCCTTTCGCGCCGGCTGGGCCGAGACCGACGGCGCCGCCGAAACCCCCGATAAGGTCGAGGTCACGGTCGAGCACGAGCGCTACAAGCTGGGCGACACTGCCCGCCTGCGCATCGTGCCGCCCTTCGCCGGCAAGGTCCGGCTAATGGTCGCCCGCGACAAAGTGTTTGAAACCCGGGAACTGGACGTGCCTCGGGAAGGCGCAACGGTGGAAATACCGGTCAGCGCCGATTGGGGCAGCGGCGCCTACGTGCTGGCGTCGCTCTACCGGCCGGCCGATGGCGGGCGGGGGCATTTGCCCATCAGGGCCATCGGGTTGGCCTGGGTCGGGGTCGATCCCGGGTCCCATCTTCTGAGCGTCGCGTTGAAAATCCCCACGAAAGCGACCCCGCGCCAGACGGTCGATCTGCCGCTCGAGATCGTCGGCGGCAAGGCGGGGGAGCAGGTCTACTTAACCCTCGCGGCGGTGGATGAGGGCATCCTGCAGCTCACCCGCTTCAAGACCCCGGACCCCGAAAAATACTACTTCGGCCAGCGCCGCCTCGCGATCGAGATCCGCGACGATTACGGCCATCTGCTCGACGGCACGCAGGGCGACGTGGGCAAAATCCGCAGCGGCGGCGACGCGTTCGGCGGCAAGGGTTTGCCGGTCGTGCCGACAAGGTCGGTGTCCTTGTTCGAGGGTCCGGTGAAGGTCGGCGCCGACGGGCATGTCACCGTCCCCATCGCCATCCCCGACTTCGAGGGCGAACTCCGCGTGATGGCCATCGCCTTCAGCCGTTCGGGTATCGGCAAGGCCGAGGCTCCGCTGACGGTGCGCGACCCCGTGGTGCCGGACCTCGCGATGCCGCGCTTCCTGGCCCCCGGCGACCAGGGCAAGATGACCCTGCTGGTCGATAACCTCGATGGCGAGACCGGTGCCTATAAAGCCGAGCTTGGGATTACGGGTGCGGCGACTATGCCGGGCGCCAAGCCATGGCAGGCGACCCTGAAAAAGGGCGAGCGGCAGATCGTCACCTTCCCCATCGCCGGCACCGCCGAGGGCATCGCGACCGTCACCGTTACCCTGACTGGCCCGAAAGCCCTGTCCATCGTGCGATCCTGGGCCATCGCGGTGCGCGGCGCGCATTACCCGGTGACGCTGGAATCCGTGGCGTTGCAGCGTCAGAATGAGGTCTACAAGCTCGACCCCGTGCTGATGGATGCCTTCTTCCCCGGCAGCGCCTCGGTGCAGGTCAGCTACTCCCGTTTGGCCGGCATGGATGTCGCGGGGCTGCTGCAATCGCTATGGCGCTACCCCTACGGCTGCACCGAACAACTATCGTCCGCGGCGTTTCCGCTGACGTACTACGACGATCCGGCGCTGAGCAGCGGTTCGGCCGACAAGGCCGAGGTGCGCAAGCGGGTGCAGACCGCCATCGATCGAATCGTGGATCGTCAGGACCCGGAGGGCACATTCGGCCTCTGGCGCGCCGGCGACGGATTGGCCAGCAACTGGCTGAACCTCTACGCGCTGGACTTTCTCATCCATGCCAAAGCCGCATCGTACGATGTTCCTGATTCGGTGGTCGAGCGCGGCTACGCCAATGCCGAGACGGTTTTCCGGGACAGTAACGAGTCCGCGGGCATGCCCGGCAGCAAGGGCGACACTGCCGCCTACGCCGCGTGGCTGCTGGCGCCGGTGCACCGGGTGGACCTCGGCCGCCTGCGGCAAATCCATGACGGGCTGCAAATCCACCCGACTTTGGTGGCGTGGGATACGGCAAAGGACAACAAGACCGTGGCCGATCCCATGGCACTGGCGCAGTTCGGCGGGGCACTCGCGACCATGGGCGACCGCTCGCGCGGGGTGAACGCCCTGAACCTCGCGGTCGCCAATGTGGAGCGGCCGTTCATCGCCCAGTGGTGGGAAAGTACGTCCTATTGGTCCCGTATTCGCGACGCCTCCGGCATTCTGGCGGTCGCGGCTGAAAGCGACCAACTGCCGACGGTCCGCTCGCTGCTGCCCCGCTTGCAGGCGCTTAGCAAAACCCCGGATGCTCTCACTACGCAGGAGAAAGCCTGGCTGCTGGTGGCGGCCCATGCGGTGACGGCCGGCGACAAGGCGGTGGGCCTGACGGTCAACGGCAAACCCATTGAGGGCGCACGCGGCCAGGCTGTGCTGCACCCCGCCGCCGCCGACATCGCCGCCGGCTACACGGTCGCGCCGACCGGCCAGGACCTGTGGCGCACCGTGATCGTTCGCGGCTCGCCCAAACAGGCGGCGCCGGCCATGGCCAACGGGCTGTCGCTGTCAAAGCAGTTTTTTGCCAATGACGGCACCAGGCTCGACCCGTCCACCCTGCCGCAGAACCGCCGCTTCATCGTCGTGTTGCAAGGCGCCTCCACCGACCACGCCGTGCACCGCCTCGCGCTGGTCGATCTGTTGCCGGCGGGGTGGGAGATCGAGGGCATCGTCAAGCCAGACCAGGCCCCCGCCTTCCTCGGCCAGCTGACAAAACCCCGCGCCCGCGAGGCTCGCGACGACCGGCTGGTGGTCGCCCTCGATCTGGGGGAGGACGCCTACTACTACCGCGACTGGGTCACCGATGAGGACAAGGACGCGGACACCGAGGCACGCAAGGGCCGCTTCACCGTTGCTTACGTCGTGCGCGCGGTGACGCCGGGCGTGTTCGCGCTGCCCGAGGCGGTGGTGGAGGATATGTACCGCCCCGGTGTTATGGCCCGCACCGCGGCTGGGCAGGTGAAGGTGGTGGAGCCGTGAAGGCGGTGGAGCCGTGAAGGCGGTGGAGCCGTGAAGGCGGGGCCACGCCCCGCCATGACGTTGAAAGGCCAATGTCTCGCTATTGGCTTGCTGGCTCTTGGATGTGGGATCCTGGCCCTCGACCGCCTCCTCCCGCCCGACCTGACCCGCTGGCGGAACCTGTCCTCCGTGGTGCTCGCATCCGACGGCAGCCCCCTGAACGTCTCGACCACCCGAGACGGCATGTGGCGCCTCGCCACCCGCCCCGACAACGTCGACCCACACTACATCGACATGCTCCTCGCCGCCGAGGACCACCGCTACCGCGAGCATCCCGGCATCGATCCGCTGGCCATCGCGCGCGCCGCGTGGCAGCTCGCCACCAACGGCCGCATCGTGTCCGGCGGTTCTACCCTGACCATGCAGGTCGCCCGCCTGCTGGAGCCGCACCCACGGTCCATCCTGGGCAAGCTGCACGACGCCATCCGCGCGGTGCAACTCGAAGAGCGCTTCGGCAAGGATGGCATCCTGGCGATGTACCTGACCCTGGCGCCCTTCGGCGGTAACATCGAAGGGGTCAGAGCAGCCTCCCTCGCCTGGTTCGGGCACGAACCCGACCGGCTCACGCCTGGGGAGGCCGCGATCCTCGTCGCCTTGCCGCAACGCCCCGCCACCCTGCGTCCGGACCGTCATCCGGCTGCCTCGATGGCCGCCGCGACGCGGGTATTGCACCGGCTGACGGATACGGGCCGTATTCCGATCGCCGACCTGGAAACGTCGCCGCCCTCCATCGCGGCCCGCCGAGCCTTTCCGCGTATGGCGATGCATGTCGCACAACGCTTCGGCGGCGACGGCACTCAGCCTATCCGCACCACCCTGGACGCCCGCATCCAGCCGGCCACCGAACGCCTCGCCGCCGATACCGCGTCCCGCATGACCGACGGCGGCGACCTTGCGATCCTTGTCATCGACAATAGGGACTTGTCCGTCCGCGCCTGGGTCGGCGGTGTGCGCAGCGCGCTGGACCTGGTGCGCCGCCGCCGCTCCCCCGGATCGGCGCTCAAACCCTTCATCTACGGTCTGGCCTTCGACGATCTCGCGCTGCTGCCCGACAGCCTGATCGAGGACCGGCCGATGCGCATCGGCGATTACGCCCCCGAAAACTTCGACCGGGGCTTCCGCGGGCAGGTCACCGCGCGCGAAGCCCTGCAACAATCCCTGAACGTCCCAGCGATCGCTTTGCTGGACCGCGTCGGCCCAGGCCGACTGGCCGCTACGCTGCGGGATGCCGGGGTGCGGCTCGATTTTCCCGCCAACGACGCGGCGCCTTCCTTGCCGCTGGCACTCGGGGGCGTCGGTATCAGCCTGCTGGATTTGACGCGGTTATATGCCGCTTTGGCGCATGATGGGCGCAGCCCAGCCCCGCGTATCGTGGAGGCCAGAACCCACGAGGCCGGCACGTTGATGACCCCGCATGCGGCCCGGCTGATCACCGACATCCTGCGCTCCGCTCCGCCGCCGGACGGGCGCATGCCGCGCGGGCTGGTCAGGGACCCTCGCCCCGTCGCCTACAAGACCGGCACATCCTACGGGTTCCGTGACGCCTGGGCGATCGGCTACAGCCCGAGCTGGACGGTGGGGGTGTGGACCGGGCGGGCGGACGGGACGCCGAGGCCGGGCTCATACGGGCGGAACACCGCGGCCCCCTTGCTATTCTCGGTGTTCGACCGGCTGCCGGCGGAAACCGAACCGGATCCTCTGATGCCAGCGACCGATGCGCTGCAAACCGCCGTGGCCGCGCCGGTCCCGCGCGGGTTACGGCATTTCGCGGAACGCGACAGCCCGCGCATGCCGGGCAACGCATCGCCGCCGCGTATTCAGTTCCCGCCGGATGGGGCGCAGCTGGATTTAACGCGGGAGAACGGCGGGCGCGGGCCGTTGAAGCTGGAGGCCAATAGCGGCACCCCGCCCTACCGCTGGTCGGTGAATGGGGTGCCGGTTCCGGCTCCGGCGCTTGCCGCCGCGCCGTTGTGGCAGCCGGACGGACCGGGGTTCGTGCGAGTTACCGTGATGGATGCCGCCGGGCGTCGAGCGAGCGCGACCGTGCGGGTGCGCTAGGGGCGGGCCGCACCATCGACCGGGCCGCCGGTGCCACGTTGGTCGCAAATGCGTCGAGTTGTGCTAATAAATCCTTCATATTTTCAGTTATTTCAAGAAGTTATTCGGTCGACAACTCGCCGAAACCGAATTTCACCCTATTTGTCCGGGTGATATTGAGTGCCCAATGGGAATCACCCGCCACTCGGCATGAGCAGCATCGTTCCTTAGGGAACGGAGGCGTCCAGTTGGGCGCCACCGCGGATTGTTGACTGGCCGGGACGGCCTCGCGACCGCCCCGGACCCTCGCTTATATCGTCGGAAATTTGCACTTGTCGTTCAGCGGGTGCAGCACACCCTCCGGCGGGGTGGTGGTGACCAGCTTGTACAAATCCCATTCCCCCCCGCTCTCGGCCGGGGTCTTCACCTGGAACAGATAGGCCGGGAACACCCCGCGGCCGTCGGCACGCACGCTGCCCTTGCCGAAAGCATCGTCATCCGTCGGGATGGACTTCATGCGAGCAATAGTGGCTCGGCCGCTCTTCTTTGCTTCCGCTCCGCCCATCGCCTGCGCGGTCTTCAGGAAATGCGTGGTGATGCCGTAGGTGCTGGCGTGCGCCTGGTTCGGATAGTTCTTCGGGGACTTGGCCAGCAGCCGCTGGGTGAAGGCGCGGGTGCGGTCGTTCAGGTCCCAATAGAACGTCTCGGTCGTGGTGGTGCCGCCGCAAACTTCCAGACCCAGCGAGTGCACGTCGGTGATGAACAGCAGCAGCGGGGCAATCTTCATCGTCTTGGTCAGGCCGAATTCCGCCGCCTGCTTAATGCAGTTCTGCGTGTCCAGGCCGGCATTCGCCAGGCCCAGCACCTTGGCACCGCTGGCCTGCGCCTGCGTCAAATAGGACGAGAAATCGGTGGTATCCGGGAACGGGTAGCGCAGATCGCCCTTCACCTGACCGCCGCCCGCCAGCACCACTTCCTTGGTCAGATCGGCCAAAGACGCGCCGAACGCGTAGTTGGCGGTGATGAAGAACCACGACGTATTGCCCGCCTTCATCAGCGCGCCGCCTGTCGAGTGCGCGTTCTCGTAGGTGTCGAAGCTCCAGACGATGGTGTTCGGGCTGCACTGCGCATCGGTCAACGCCGCCACGGTGGCTGACGCGTTGAGCATCATCTTGTCCTTCTCCTTTGCCACTTCCCCGACCGCCAGCGCGACGGATGAGGTCGGCACGTCGAGAATCCCGTCCACGCCCTGATCGAACCACTGGCGCGCGATGGACGCGGCAACGTCCGGCTTGTTCTGGTGGTCGGCGCTGATCAGCTCAACGTCGAAGCCGAGGTGGGACCTCATCTCCTCGATCGCGAGCTGCGCGGCGGCGACCGAAGTCGGGCCGGTGTTGTCGCGATAGGTGCCGGAGAGGTCGGTCAACACGCCGAGCTTGATGGCGGGTTTGCCCTGTGCGCGGGCGCGCACCAGAGGGATGGCGGACACGGCTGCGGCGGTGCCGAGCAGGCCCCGGCGGGAAAGCGACATGGATTTGAACTCCCTATGAATTTTGCGCGGTTCGACGGAGCCGCGAGCGAGGCTTCTACGCGAGGGGACGCGGGGGGCGTCAAGGGAGGTGTGGTGACACCTCAGTAAGACTTCGCCTGCCCCAGCACCCTTTCCGCCAAATAGCTCAGAATCAACTCCCGGCTGACCGGCGCGATGCGCGGGATCAGGCTTTCGCGGAACAGGCGCTCGACGTGGTATTCCTGCGCGTAGCCCATGCCGCCGTGGGTCATCACCGCCTGCTCGCAGGCGTGGTAGCCGGCCTCGGCGCCGAGGTATTTGGACGCGTTCGCCTCGATCCCGCATTCCCGCCCGTTGTCGTACAGCCAAGCCGCCTTCAACGCCATCAGATTGGCCGCTTCCAGCTCGGCCCACAGCCGCGCCAGAGGGTGCTGAATGGCTTGGTTCTGCCCGATCTGGCGGCCGAACACCGTGCGTTCGCGGGCGTATTTGGCCGCTCGTTCAATGGCGCAGCGGCCCATTCCCACGGCCTCGGCGGCGATCAGGATGCGTTCGGGGTTCAGGCCGTGGATCAAATAGCGGAAGCCCTCCCCTTCCTCACCGATGCGATCTTCGACGGGGATGCGCATGTCCTCGAAGAACACCATGTTCGAATCCACCGCATGCCGGCCCATTTTATGGATCAGCCGCACCTCCGCATGGGCGCGGTCGAGGTCGGTGTAGAACAGCGTCATCCCGTGCGATTTGCGCTTCACCTTATCCAGCGGGGTGGTGCGGGCAAGGAGAAGAATCTTATTCGCCACCTGCGCGGTGGAGGTCCAGATCTTCGTCCCGTTCACCATATAATGGTCGCCATGCAGGTCGGCGCGCGTGGTGATCTCGGTGGTGTTCAGGCCGGCATTGGGTTCGGTGACCCCGAAGCAGGCTTTGTCCTTGCCCGCGATCAGCGGCGGCAGCATGCGGGTTTTCTGCGCCTCATTGCCGTACACCACGACGGGGTTGAGGCCGAAGATGTTGATGTGGATGGCGCTCGCACCCGACATCGCCGCGCCGGATTCCGCCACCGCCTGCATCATGATGGATGCTTCCGTGATGCCCAGCCCGGCGCCGCCGTAGGCCTCCGGCATGGCAATGCCTAGCCAGCCGGATTCGGCCATGGCGTCGAAGAAAGCGTGCGGGAAGGTGGCTGTGTTGTCCCGCTCCAGCCAATAATTGTCGTCGAATCTGGCGCACAGACGCAGGACTTGGTCGCGGATTTGCTGCTGGGCGTCGGTCAGGGCGAAGTCCATGGCGGGTCTTTCAGGTGGGCGGCGTGTTGTCCCGTTTGTCCCATGTTTGGCGGTGCGGGGCCAGCGCGTCGGATTGGGCTTCCCTGGGACGTTCGGCAATCCCATATTCGGGCTCCTCGCTGTTTGGCGTGGGTCGCAACGAGCCCAGTTGACTGCCGTTGGAAGTGCCAGGTCGTTCCTGCTGATCGAGAATGACGCCGTGCTCACCGCTATCAAGGACGCTTCGCGCCGCTACGCGGTGGCCAGCCGAACAAAGAAACTGAGGTGTACCGCGGCAGACGGTAATCTCATGGGACTCAGGAGGCAGTATCGCGACATCGGGCAGCAAAGTGGAGCGGCTCGTTGCGACCCACGCCAAACCGCGAGGAGGCGGAGAAATGGCAAGGTACGGAGCGCGGAAGTAGAATTTTATTCGTTGTCAAATAACTCACCAAGCCGACCAGGGCAAGATGACGGCGGGAAACTGTCAATATCCGGCAGCATTGCCGGCGTAGCTCATTTGGGCTACAATTTGAAATATGAAGCAGAGGCTAAACCCATGACCGCAAACGCCGTCGTCCGCGCCCGCGTCGACCAGACCGTCAAAACCGAAGCATCGGAGGTGCTGGCGGGTATCGGACTGACGGTTTCGGATGCCGTTCGCATCCTGTTGACCAAGATCGCTCGCGAGAAAATGCTCCCACTGGATTTGACGCCGAACGCCCTGACCGCGGCGACCCTGCAAAAAAGCCAGCGTGGCGAAGATGTGCATTTTGCCCCCGACGCCGAGGCGTTGTTCCGGGACCTCGATATCTGAATGCGGCAACCCTCGTATTCCGGTCAGTTCAAACGCGACGTCAAGCTGGCCGAGCGACGCGGCAAGGATATGGCGAAGCTGAGAGCGGTCATGACCGTGTTGATCGAGGAAACGCCACTGCCGAGCAACCTGCTCGATCACCCTTTGCGGGGAAATTGGCGGGGGTGCCGGGATTTGCATATCGAACCGGATTGGCTGCTGCTCTACAGCCTGGACGGCGATGTCGTGCGATTCGAGCGAACGGGTCGTCACACCGACCTCTTCGACGAATAGGGGGCTGGCACGGCCGCGGGCGAATCCGCTTTCTCGCTCGAGGCACCCGCGCCATACTCCCCCCATGTACAGTCAGGCCCTGAACAGCAAGGAAGCCGCCACCGACTCCTCCCCGGAAGCCGACCGCTTCCAGGCGCGCATCGACGCCGAAGAGCGGATCGAGCCCAACGACTGGATGCCGGACGCCTACCGCCGCACGCTGATCCGGCAAATCTCGCAGCACGCGCACTCGGAAGTCGTCGGCATGCTGCCGGAGGGGAATTGGATCACCCGCGCCCCCTCGCTGCGCCGCAAAGCCGCGCTGCTGGCCAAGGTGCAGGACGAAGGCGGGCACGGCCTGTATCTGTATTCCGCCGCCGAAACCCTGGGCGTCGCACGGGAAGACCTCGAGGACCAGCTGCTGTCCGGCCGCGCGAAATACTCGTCCATTTTTAACTACCCGACCTTGAGCTGGGCCGACATCGGCACCATCGGCTGGCTGGTGGACGGGGCAGCGATCATGAATCAGATCCCCCTCTGCCGCTGCTCCTTCGGTCCCTACGCGCGCGCCATGATCCGCGTCTGCCGGGAGGAAAGCTTCCACCAGCGCCAGGGCTACGAGATCGTGCTGACCCTGTGCGGCGGCACGCCCGAACAGAAGGCAATGGCGCAGGACGCGCTGAACCGCTGGTGGTGGCCGTGTTTGATGATGTTCGGGCCGCCGGATACCGACAGCCGGCACTCGGATGCGTCCATGCGCTGGAAGATCAAGCGCTTTTCCAACGACGGGCTGCGGCAGAAATTCGTGGATGCGACGGTGCCGCAGGGGCATTTTCTGGGGCTGACGTTCCCTGACCCCGACCTGCGCTACGACGAAGCCACCGGCCACTGGCAGTTCGGCGCCATCGACTGGGACGAATTCCGCCGCGTGCTGGCCGGCGACGGGCCGTGCAATCGCGAACGCCTGGAGGCCCGCCGCAAAGCCCACGACGACGGCGCCTGGGTACGGGAAGCCGCCCTGGCCCACGCCGCGAAACGCAGGATGGCAGCATGAACACCCCACTGTGGGAGGTCTTCGTCCGCGCCCGCAACGGGTTGGCGCACAAGCATGTCGGTTCGGTGCACGCCGCCGACGCCACGATGGCGCTGCAGGCAGCCCGCGATGTCTACACGCGGCGCGGCGAAGGGTTGTCGTTGTGGGTCGTTCCATCCAACGCCATCGTCGCGTCGGACCCAGCCGACCGGGATATGCTGTTCGAGCCCACCGGATCGAAGGTCTACCGGCATCCGACGTTCTACGAGGTGCCCGACGAAGTGGGGCATATGTAGGATGGCCGGGAACGGGCGAGAAAGAAAGAAAATCCCCCCTCCCCTTGCGGGACGGGGAGGTTCTTCAAAATGACCACCACCTCCATCGCCGTCCCCGAATCCCCCCGCATCCGCACCCTGCTGACGTTGGCCGACGACGCGCTGATCCTCGGGCACCGCACCAGCGAGTGGACCGGCCATGCCCCAACGCTGGAGGAAGAACTCGCCCTCGCCAACATCGCCCTCGACCTGATCGGCCAGGCGCGTGCCCTCTATCAGGCGACCGGGCTGCCGGAGGACGACCTCGCCTACCTCCGCGACTCCCACCAGTTCCGCAACGCCCTTATCGCCGAGCTGCCGAACGGGGATTTTGCTTTCACGATGGTTCGGTTGCTGCTGGTCTCGACAGCCTCCGACCAGTTCTGGCGCAGCGCGGTGACGTCGGATGACCCCGATGTCGCCGCCATCGCCGCCAAGGCGGAGAAGGAAACCGCCTACCACGTCCGCCACGCCGCCGCGTGGCTGGTCCGGCTCGGCGACGGCACCGAGGAATCCCACCGCCGCGCCCAAACCGCGGTGAATGCGCTCTGGCCTTACACCGGCGAACTCACCGATCGCACCGACCGCTCGACGTGGCTGCGCGCGATCGACCCAATTTTGGCCCGCGCCACCCTCACCCGCCCCATCGACGGCTGGATGCAATCCGGCGGACGCGACGGCCGGCACACCGAACACCTCGGGCACCTACTGGCGGAGATGCAGATTCTGCCCCGCACCTACCCCGGCGCGACGTGGTAGACCGCCTGGCGCAAGCCAGGGCCGCCGCCGCCGCGGTCGAGGACCCGGAAATCCCGGTGCTGACCATCGAAGATCTGGGCATCCTGCGCCACGTCCAACTCGACGGCGACACAATTGAGGTCACCATCACCCCCACCTACTCTGGCTGCCCGGCCATGACGGTCATCGCCCGGGAGATCGAGGGCGCCCTTACCCGCGCCGGTTTTTCATCCATCCGCGTGCGCTCGGTCCTTTCCCCAGCCTGGACGACGGACTGGATGTCCGAGGACGGGCGCCGCAAACTGCGGGAATACGGCATCGCCCCGCCGGACCCATCCGCCCACCCCGCCTGCCCCCAATGCGGCAGCAAAAATACCGAGCTGATCAGCGCTTTCGGGTCCACCGCCTGCAAATCGCTGCACCGATGCCTGACCTGTCGCGAACCCTTCGATACTTTCAAATGTCATTAAAATGGGTGGCACCTGTCGCTGGGGCAGTAATCGGCGTAGACACGCCCCATATAAACTCCTGAACAACCTAGGTGGACAAACTGGTGGCTGCGATTCCGATCACGACGGCAATGGTGGATGCGGCCCTGGGGGCGACGGCCGCGCAACCCTTGCCGGCCGACGCGACAGTTTTTCAGGCCGGCGACCTGGTGGTCTATCCCGCCCATGGCGTCGGCAAGGTCGACCGCGTGGGCGTGGAGGAGATGGCCGGCCACAAGCTGCATCTCATCCAGATCTCCTTCGAAGAAAACCGCATGACCCTGCGGGTCCCCGTCGCGCAGGCGCGCGCCACGGGCCTGCGCAAGATCGCCAGCCCCGAAGCGATGAATGAGGTTCTGACCATTCTGTCCGGCCGCTCCCGCGTCAGCCGCATGATCTGGGCCAAGCGCGGCCAGGAGTATCTGGCGAAAATCAACTCCGGCGACCTGAAGCAACTCGCCGAGGTCGTGCGCGATCTGCGCGGTGCCGGCGACGGCTCTGGCACCAGCTACAGCCAACGCAACCTGTTCGAACTGGGGATCGACCGCCTGGCCGGGGAGTTCGCCGCCGCGTCCGGCACCGACAAGGCCGGCGCGATGGAGCGCCTGACCACGACGCTGCAAACCGCCCGCACCGCCGATACGTCCCGTGTGGAACGGGTTGCCGCCGCCGCCGCCGCCGCGGCTGTCGAAGCCGCGGCCTGAAACCAGGAGTTTGCGATGACCAAGCACAAGTTTGCCGTGGGCCAGATGGTGGATTTCTCGCCAAGCCCCGCCGACGCCAACGCGCCGCGCGGCAAATACAAGGTCGAGCGGCAAATGCCGAGCGAAACCAGGGACTTGCAGTACCGGATCAAGAACGCCGAAGACGGGCATGAGCGCGTGGTGCCGGAAAGCCGCCTCCAGGCTCGGACCGGGGTATTCGGGTAACCCGTCTACGGCTTGCTCGCGAACTTCGCCCGCCACACGGCCGCTCGTGACTCGGCCTCGACCTTTTCTACGTCGTTCAGCTGCTCCAGTACGGTGTCCAGGTTCACTTTGGCGCGGTGCCGTTCCGACTCGATCGTGATCCGCTCCACCGCCAGGGTCAGCCAGCACGCGGCTTCCACGAAGTCGTATGTGCCATCGATGCCGATCAGGATCGAATAGCCCAGCGCGTTGAGGGCCAGGCCTTCCCCCTGTTCGGCCGCTTTGCGGGCCCAAACCAGCATTTCCTTGTCGTCCGCCGGCACGCCCTCGCCCAGGCTGTAAGCCACGGACATCATGTATTGCGCCGCCGGGTTCCCCTGTTCGGCGACCGCGCGGAAATGCTGAACCGCCGCGGCGTGGTCCTGTGTCTGGCCGGCCTTCCCGTCCCAAAAGATGGAGCCGAGCATATATTCGCCGGTAAGATGTCCATGGGCGGCGGCGCGCTGGTACCATTTGACGGCTTCGGCCCCATTCTGCTCGACCCCGATTCCCCCCAACAGCATTGCGCCCAGGTTGATCTGCGCGTCCGCGTTCTCCTGTTCCGCCGCCAGGCGATACCATCGCACGGCCTCGGCATCGTCCTGGGGAACCCCGAATTCGCCCATCTGGCTGGCGAACCCCATCCGGTATTGCGCGACGGCCAATCCCTTGTCGGCAGCCTGCCGCCACAGCGCCATGGCGGCGACTGGATCGCGTTCCGTGCCGCGGCCGTTCTCGGTGAAGCGGGCGACCTCGACCAGGGCCAGAACGGCGCCGGCATCGGCCGCGCGCCTGAACAGGCCCAGGGCCTGCCCGTCGTCCTTCGCCAAACCCAAGGTGCCGTCGCGATAGGCGTCGCCGAGGCGTTCGATCGCGGCCGCCCAGCTTTTGTCGGACGCCTTGCGGTACCAGAATGCCGCCTCGTTGGCGCCATCCGGGCGCGCCTCGGTCAGCACCCCCATCATGTATTGCGACCCCACGTGACCGCTATTGGCGGCGGCGCGGTACCAGTTGGCGGCCTTGGCGTCATCGCGCGGCTGGTCGTACAGGCCGAGGTGATCGATGTCGCCCATGCGGGTCTGCGCGTCGGCCAGCCCGGCGTTGGCGGCGAGTTGGTACCAGACCACGGCCTCCGCTCCATCCCTCGGTACCCCGTTCCCGGCATCGTAGGCGCGCGCCAAACCTAACCAACCCGTTGCTTCATGCAGGGCCGCGCCCGCCCGGTACCACCGAACGGCCTGCTTGACGTCCTTTGCGACGCCCCACCCCTCCAGGTAGGCATCGCCCAGCATGACCGCGGCCGAACCAATGTTCAGACCCGCGGCCTGGCGGAGCAATGCGACCGCCTTCGCATCGTCCTGCGCCACCCAGGTGCCGAAATGGTACAGGCGTCCGAGTTGGCCGATGGCGAGGCCATTATCCTGGGCGGCGGCTTCCTCGAACAGCGCCGTGGCTCGGGATTGGTCCTTGTCGGTGCCATCGCCGGTCAGCAGCAGCATGCCCAGCGCGTAGCGGGCCAGCGCCAGTTGCTGGGCGCGGTAGGTGCCACGGTCCTCCGGTTGCAGCCAGGCTTCCCGCGACGCGTGTTGCAGGGCTTTTTCGAACCAGCGGGCCGCCTCGGCGCGATCGCGACCAGGGCCGGGGAAGCCGTTGTAGTAAGCTTGCCCCAACGAAACCGCGGCCAGCGTGTGGCCGCTTTCTCCGGCGCGCAGCAGCCAGGACCAGGCCTCGATTTGATCGCGCGGGACACCGCGCCCCTGCTGGTAGACGTCGGCCATCATCGCCAGCGCATCGGGGTCAGACCGTTCGGCGGCGCGTTTCAGCCATGCGATGGACTCGTTTTGGTTGGGAGCAACCCCCCACCCATCGCGATAGGCCATCCCCAGCAGGCGCTGGGCGATCGGGTCCTCCCGCTGCGCCGCGCTGAGCAACAGAGCGAAGGCACGGGCCGGATCCTTGGGGACCCCATTGCCGCGCAGGTACAGCAACGCCAGGCGCACTTCGCCGGCCGATAACCCGAGGTCGGCGGCACGCTGAAACCAGGTCGCCGCGGCATCCGGATCCTTGGGCGCGCCGACACCCATTTCCAGCATTGTGCCCATGTTGGCGAGCGCCCAGCGCTCATTCTGATCGGCCGCTTTGCGGGTCCATTCGATGGCCTGGGCGGGGTCGCGCTCCACGCCCTCCCCCCAGGCATAGAGCATGCCGAGGGCCGACTGCGCCTCCCCATCCCCTGCCTCGGCCGCCTGCTTCAGCAGCGGGGCCGCCCGGGCGGGATCACGCTGCGTGCCGGTCAGGCGCAGCAGTAGCAGCCCGAACTCCCGCCGAGCGGGGTCAGAGCCCAGGTCGATGGCGCGGGTGAGCCAGCGGAAGGCTTCGTCGGTATTGACCAACATCGAACCGCCACGGGCATACATCTGCCCCAGTTCGGCGGCCGCGGCGGCGTCGCCGTCCATCGCCCTGGTGACCAGCGACCGAAAATCGGAGCGGCTGAATACCCGGCGCGGCGGGTAGGATTGGGCGTTCACGTCCGGCACAGCCACGATGCCGAACGGCACCTCCGGCGGCGGAGCGGTCTCCGGCGCCAGCGCCATCAGAACCAGGGCAGCAGCGATCAGGGCGGCGATACGAATGGGTCAGGCGTCCGGTGCGGTGGTCATCGCATGCAACATGCCACAGATCGCCACCATTTTGGGGAGGACGTCATCGATAAACGGCGCGATCGCCTCCCGCGCGCCGGGCGGAGGCGGTTTGTTGGGCATGAGGATGGTCGCGGACAGGGCTTTCGCACGGGCGGCGGTGACGGCGATCGCCGCATGCAGCGTACCGGACTGGTGCAGCGGCGCAAGCACAGCCCAAACCAACCCCAGATAGGGTGGCCAATGGGCAAGATGCCGGTACATGCTGGCCAGGATCGGCTTTTCCGCGACGGTCCCGAAGCTGTTGAGCCGGTTGACAAGTGCGCCGACGTCCGGCGGCAGAGCATCCAGCGACGGTAGCGGTGGGAGCGGGATTTCGTCCGGCCCCTCATCGCATTCCACCGGCACCGTCGAAGCGGGGCGTCGCGGGTTGCCCGGATGCGCAAGGGCCGTCAATGCGACCAGCGCCATGCTGTTGGTGCGGTGGTACGCCTCCAGCACGGCGCGGATGCGCGCGAGATCACCGGGAGAAAGCCCCAGCGCGGAAAGGACCTCGGGCGGGATCGGCGGCAGGACCGGGAGGCTAAGGCCGCCACGCAGAACGGCGGCCTGATACTGTATCGTGGTATCGACAAACAACGGGCGGATCGCCTGCCAGGCCCAGGGCAGCGCATCCGGGATCGTGGCCAAATGCCGCCAGATCAGGTTCACCACCCCGACCCGGTAGACCGCCCGAATATCCGCGAAGATGGCCGCGATGTCCCCGGTGGCCTCGGCTTCCGTGACCGCCGGGACGGGGTCTTCCGCCATTCAGGCCAACAGGATCATGATTGCGCCACGGCGGCGGACCAGGGGCTGGCGGCGTCGCTAATGCCGGTGCGGCTGCCGTCGGCGCTCAGCAGGATGACGTTGGGGCAGGCGAAGTTGATGGGCATGACGCCATGCTCCACCACCTCGGTCGGGCCGTCGGCCTCCAGCGCGGCGATGACGTCCGGCGGCAGGCGGATGTCGGCGGAGCAACCCTCGGGGCCGGATACGTCGATGCGCGGCTGATGGGCGGCTTCCTCCAGGCTCATGCCGAAATCGGCGACAAAGGTCATGACCTGCGCCACGGCCGCCAGAATCCGCCGCCCGCCGGAGGCCCCCGCCGCCAACCACGGCCGGTCCCCGTCCTTCAGGATGATCGGCGACATGTTGGTCAATGGCCGCTTGCCTGGGGCGATGGAGTTGGGCTGGTTGGGCGAAGGATCGAACCACATCACCCCGTTGTTCATCAGCACCCCGGTGCCCGGCAGCACCACCCGGCTGCCCATGGAGGACAACAGCGTGGTGGTCATGGTGACGACGGTCCCCTCCGCGTCGCAGACGGTCAAATGCGTGGTGCAGGTCTCCGCCGCCAGCGGGTCCGCATCCCCCAGCCCCGCCAGCCGCTCCGCATACGCCGCCTTCATCGCTCGGCTGAACGCGGTGTACCAGGCGGCGTCCGGGGCCTTGCCGTACGGGACGGATTTCATCTGGTCCAGCACCCGCATCATGGTCGGCGCCGCGGTCAGCCCGCCCGCCAGTTGCAACGTGCGCCCCCGCCACTGGTATTCGGTGGCCGGCAGAATGCGGGCCTGGCAGTGGATCATATCCTGGGCGTTCAGCACGCCGCCCACCGATTTGACATCGGCGACCAGCGCTCGGGCGATATCGCCCTGGTAGAAATCGCTCAGGCCAGCCTTGCTGAGGCGCTCCAACGTCGCTGGCAGGTTGCCGAGCTTGAAGAAGCCCGGCTTGCCCTGGTACGGCGACACCGGAGGCAACCCACCCGGCAGATAGATGCGGGCGCTCTCGTCATACAGCCGTAGCACCGAGGCCGACGATGCGACCTTCAGCGTGGTGTACCAATCCTGCGGCAGGCCCCTTTTCGCCAATGCCAGCGCCGGCGCCATGATCTCCCCGATCGGCAGCTTGCCCCACTGTTTCAGCATCCGGTCGTAGCCTGCCAAAGCCGAGGGGATGGCGAAGGACAGCGGCCCGTGAATATTGGCGTCGCCCTCGACCTCCGGCCAGGCGAACAGGTCGTTCTTCAGCCGCCCCGTCAGCTTGAACGCCGAGGGGTTCAGGCCGCTGGGTGCCACCGGCCCGAAGTCCACCACGTCGGCCTTGGCCTGCCCGGCGCGGTGCACCAGCGCGAAGCCGATGCCGCCGAGGCCGGAGTTCCACGGCTCCGTGGTGGACAGCGCCAGCGCCGTCCCGACCGCGGCGTCGATCGCGTTGCCTCCGGCATCCAGGATGGCGACCCCGGCTTCCGCCGCCGCTTTGACCTGGGAGACGACCATGCCCCGCTTGCCGGTGGCCGAGGCTTTGCTCAGCGACCAATGCTGGGTGACGTGGGGGGCGGGTGTGTATGCCATGGCGGGGGCCTCCGGTTGGTTCGGCCAATGGTCGGACGGGTTGAGGTTGGAGGCAAGATGTTCCTTGGCTACCCACCCTTGCGGAGCGGCCTGACGAAGCACGAACCGGCCTCAGTGAACCCTGTCGCCCGGCAGAACGCCAGCAAGGTCGGTTCATTCGACCCGGCCGACAGCTCCAGCGCGCCGCATCCGGCAACCCGAGCGGCCTGAGCAGCGGCCTTCAGCAGCATCCGGCCAATGCCGCGGCGCCGATTGTCCGGCCCAACCAACAGCGTGGTGATTTGCGCGGTCGGCTGATCGGCATCCAGAGTTCGGTACCAATGCAGCACCACCAGGCCGCTCGGCGGTCCCCACTCCAGCGCGATCAAGGCTGACCCGGACTCCTTGCGAATGGCGCCCAATCGCTCCGCCATTGCCTGGGGGCCGATATTATACCCGGCCGCGCTCAGCAGTTCCGAAAGACCGGGCGCCTCCGCAGCCGTGGCCGTGCGGATTTCCATGCCGTAACGGGTCTTCAACCGGCGTCCTCCAACATCATCGCCGCCGCTTTCTCCCCGATCATGGTGGTGGGCGCATTGGTGTTGCCCGCGATGATCGCCGGCATAATAGAGGCATCCAGTTTACGTGGGGGTTAGCGAAGGCTTTGGTGCAGCCGATGGGGATATGGATCCAGGGGTTCCTGTCCTTCACCCCGGCTTCCAACAGCAGCACGGTGTATCGGCCGGACTCCGACAGCCGAGCGGCCACCGCGCATCCGACCGATCCGGCACCGGTGACGATGAAGTCGAAGGTCTCCCTTGTTTGGTCCAAGCGCCGGTTTCCTCCGGTTTGTGTGCGGGGGAGGAGAGACCGGAATGGCGTGGGGGGCAAGGCTCGGCATCGGACCTGCCGCTGCCCTCGGTCACAAAAATGTGCAAACCACTAAAAGCGGCCCCGGGCATTGCAAGCAACACCAACAGAAAATGGGAAAAATGCTCATGGAAACTGGGTAAATTGGCCGTCCTCGGTCGCGTGGTTCACGTGATGCCCGAATTGGACGCCGCAAGTGGACACAAAACGGGTCCCGTTTTCGCCGCAATTGGGGGGCCAAGGTCTTGATAGCGGCGCAAGAATGCCAAGCTATCTGGTAACGGGGCGCCCGCGTCAACATATGCGTGGGTGTGAAAAATTCGTGTCCCGGACCGTCCATATTGGAGGTGAACAACATGAACACCGTTAAGAAAATAGCGATCGCCGCCGCCCTTGTCGTGGCATTGGCTGGTTGCACCGACCCCTACGACCCAGGCCAGCGCGCCCTTGGTGGAGCGGCGATCGGCGCCGGTGGCGGCGCTTTGCTCGGTGGCGCGTTGGGCGGCGGCCGTGGTGCCCTGACGGGTGCCTTGCTCGGCGGCGCAGTGGGTGCGATTGGCGGCGCGGCCACGACCCCTCGGCCGCCGCCCCGTGGCTATGACAATGGGGGAGGCTACCAACCGCCGAGCGGGCCTTACCAGTACTGATGCCTGATACGCAGGAGGAAGAGTCATGACACCGCGCACCGCTGCCTTCATCGCTGTCGCGAGCGCCGCCCTGACATGCGCGACGCCCGCAATGGCGGACATCCGCCAACTGGCATCGTCGGGGCGTTGGTCCGCCTATGGCGGAACCGGCGACGACAATCGCCCGTTATGCGGTGTCGGCACCGAGGGGGCGGAGGGGCGGCGCATCCTGATCCAGCAATATGCCGGCGACACCGGGATTGAGTTGCACCTGAAAAAGGACAGCTGGGACATTCCGCCGAACACACCGGTCACTTTGCAGGTTCAGTTCGACGGAGTCGCCCCGGAACCGATGCAAGCCACCGGTTCCGACCACCAGATTGTCGTGAACATGACGTTCGACCAGTCGGTGCCGTTCATGCACGATCTTCGGGCCGACAGGCAGATCCGGGTGTTTTTCCTGAGCGGCAACGAGCCTCCATGGACCGGCGGCCTGTCCGGCAGCGGTCGCGCCATCGACGCGTTCAATACCTGCCGCGGCGGCTGGGTGCCGGCCGGGGGGCCAACGCAGCCGTTCAGCCCCGCTCCGCCAGTGCAGAGCCATCCGTAACCGCTCAGGATGACCCCGGTCATACTGCTTCCGGGGGGCGGGAGCCGCGAGGCAACCAGCCGGTCCGACCCGATCAGTAAAGCGTCGTCCGCAACCGCTCCGGATAATCCCGGTCGTATTGCTCGCCCCCAACCTTCCCAGCCGTGATATCCGCCAGGATTGTCCCCGAACTCGGCAGTGACTTGCGCTCGATATGCTTCTCCGGGTTCCACAATTCCGAGCGAACCAGCGCCTTGGGGCACTGGAAATACACGCGATCGGCTGTCACAACGATCACGCTGCGCGGCAGCGTGCCCCGGAACGGAAACCGTTCCAGCAGCGCCGGATCGATGGAAATCGCGGCAGTGCCGTTCACCCGTAGCGTCTCCCCCACGCCGGGGATGAGAAACAGCAACGCCACCCGCGGATCGTGAATAATGTTGCGCAAACTATCCGCGCGATTGTTGCCGCGCCGGTCCGGGATCAGCAGGGTCTTGTCGTCCACCACATGCACGAACCCCGCCGGGTCGCCGCGTGGGGAGCAGTCCAGCCCACCCGGCCCGCTGGTGCTCAGCACCACGAAGGGCGAGGCATCGATCATTGCTCGGTAATGCGGGTGGATGTAGTCGATCTCCTTGGCGATCGCGCCGGCCGAGGCTTCGCCATACAGCGCCTCCAGCGTCGCTTCGTCGCGGATCAAATGGTCGCGGGCGATCATGTCCATGGACGGCACTCCTTCGGTCAACCCACACTATTCTCTACGATGGTCGCTTGGGCAATCACCCGTGCGGGGCCAGCCAGCATAACGGCGCCGTCGCGCACCAATGCCTCCGTCCGAGCCTCGGCGGCGCGCACCTGATCCAGGCGGTCGAGCACCCGTTCCAGCTGCTCGAAGGGCACCACGACGACCCCATCGGCGTCCCCCACGATCACATCGCCGGGGCGGACATACACATCCCCCAGCGTAACCGGTGCGCCCACCACCCCAGGCCCATTCAACGCGGGGGAGTTGGGCTGGATACCGCGGCAGAACACCGGCAAGCCCGTCGCGATAATCCCTGCTTTGTCCCGAGCCAGCCCATCGGTGACGAAGGCGGCCACGCCCTTGTTCTTCATGACCCCGGCCGCGAGGTCCCCGAACACCGCCGTTTTGGTGAAGGCGTCGTTCGCCAGCACGATCACATCGCCGGGCTGTGCCTCATGCACGGCGCCGAACATGGCGGCGATGTCCGCGGGATACGCAAAGGCGGTGAGCGCCGGCCCGGCGAACACGGCGTTGCTCGGATCCAGCGGCTTGATGGTGTAGTCCAGCGCGCCCCGCCCCTCCATCGCATCGCACAAATGCGATGTCTGGGCGCCGCGGAACCGCGCCACCAATGCCGGGTCGGGCCGGCGGTGGCCGCGATGGATCGTCAGGATGGGTGGATTGCCGAGCATGGTGGGCGTCCCTGTGGTAGTGTCGCGGCGGAGGTTATCGCATGGGATTCCTGGAAACCGTCACCCCCGCGGAAATGGACACGGGGCGCATGCTCGGCATGGTCACGATGGTCGTGCTGATCTTCGTTGGCTTCGTCCCGCCGCTGCGGCCTTACGCCCATCGAATCCGGTTGGCCGCGGCGGGGGTGTATATCCTGGGGATTCTCGGCTTCGTCGTATATTTCGCGGCGTTTCGTTAGGGGCGCCGCAGCAGCTCCTCCTCCGGCACCCCCGCTTCGAACGCGGCGGCGAGTTCTTCCGGCACGAACGGCACCCCGATCGGGTTCTGGCGGAACGCTTCGGTATCGAAGAATCCGGCGGCGCGTTCCTTGGTCGGATAGGCGTCGACCTGCAATTCGACCGCGTTTCCGTCGGGGTCTTTGTAATACATCGACACGGTGGGGCCGTGGTTGATGGGCCGGTACGGCTCGATGCCGTGAGATTTCAGGCGCTTCCAGGTGGACAGCAGATCGCGCAGGGTCGCGTAGCTGTAGGCGGTATGGGCCAGCCCCCAGGTTGTTTCGGTGGGTGCTTGCAGGCCGGGCACGGCGATCAGGGCCAGACGGTGGTGTTCGTCGTCGTAGGTGAGGAAGCACAGGCGCTCATCCTCGAACACGATACGGGCGGCGAGGACGGTTTTATACCAGTCACGCATCGGTCCGAGGTTCGATGTCCGCAGCACGAAATGGGCGAAACGCTCGGGGACGATGGGGGCGGTGGAGAGCGGCTGGCGGTGGGTTATGGCGTCCATTGCGGGTCTCCTATTCCGTGTCCGGAGTGGAGCGGATAAATTGGCAAAGATCGGCGGCGATCCCCGCGCGAAAGGCTTCGGCCGCGTGGCCGAAAGACTTCGCGACGATGCTCGCGTGCAAGGTGACGACGCGATCCGTCCGTACCCAACTTGGCAGCGGCAGGCCGCCGCGATCGACATGTTCGGGCAACAGGCGTCGGGCGGTCGTCCAGTGGCCTCGGCTGGTAATCGGGCAGGCGATGAAATCGCCGTTCTGGTCCGGGGCGGTGAGCGCCAGGACCGGGCGGCGCTTGGACGTGCTTAGGTCCGAGAACGGGAACGGCACAAGGAGCAGTTCGCCGGCCTCATACATTGTTCCAGGCTTCGTCTTCGTCGTTGTCCCAAACGCTGGCCAGGGATGCGGCCTGGGCAGCCATGAGATCGCGCCATTCCGTCTGGTCCTGTCTATTGCGCAGGAACAACACGAAATCCAGGGCTTCCCGCGCCAAGGGCGCCGGGAGGCGCTTGGCTTCCTCGTACAACAGGTCGGCGACGGTCATGACCGCTCCTTCGGTGCGAGCGTATAGGATACATCGAACGCAGCCCCGAGACCATTGAGATTTGCCCGTTCCGAGCGGATGTGTTGTTTCTCGACGCGGTTGAGATCGTGGGTCTCCGCATTTGCTAAAATCGTAAGGACGATACGCCGTCTGTTGCTGTGGGCGTGGGCCAGCGCACGGTGCACGCGGCGAAATTTGCGATAGCGGTGACGGTAGTCCCAACCATTGAGGATTCGCTCGACGTTGCGTTGGTACTCGTACCTCGGTCGGCTGATTTTCGTGTATCTCCCAATATAGACGCCCGCCCCTTCGATTTGCCACCGATAAATGCCCGGCTTTCCGGCACACACCCCGTCCGCGACGACCTCGCGGTACCAGTCCTGTGGGAGAGACACGGCATCGTGCGATGCCTCCGACCTAGGCGTCAGGAAGTCCAGCACCGCGGCGTTGAATGCCGCGGGGGCCTCGTTGCTCAGGTCGTGTGTCGTGCCGGGGATCGCCAGCGTGCGGGCATTGCGGATCGGGCAGGACAATGCCGCGACGTTGGCAATGAAGGACGGCTGGGTGTTGCCGCCGTGGAGCAGCAAGGTGCGCGCCTCGATCGCCTGGGCCGCGGCCAGCGAGTAAGGCTTCCGGTTCTCCTGCGCCTGCCCGAGCATGGATCGGGCGTTTTCCCGGTGGTGCTGGCGGGAGTCCTCGGGCCAGGAATCCCATGTCCCCGCGCCGTAGACCCGATCGGCGAACTGGCGCAGGCCTTCGTCGATCCGGCCCGCTGCGATGTCCTCGGCCACAGTGGCGAAACCGGCCGCCTGGGTCGTCGCGGCCGGTTTTCCGCCCAGCGATTCGTCGCAGTCACCGCCGGGCTCCGACAGGACCAGTTCTTCGACCAGGTCCGGGTGCTCGCTCGCCACACGGAATGCAATATGCCCGCCACGGGAATGACCCAGCAGACGGGCGCGGCCGCCGATGGATCGGATGAAGCCGGCGACGTCCGCCGTGTGGCGGGCAATGGTGAAGTCGTGGCCATCCCAGGTGGTCGGCCAGCAACCGAGCATACTGAGCGCGTAGACGTGGTATCGCGCGCCGAACGCTTCCATCTGCGGCGCCCAGTAGCGCTGGTCCAGCAACGTGCCGTGCACCAGCACCAACGGCGGGCCATTGCCGGCCTCGGCGTAGTGGATTGGCCGGCCGTCCACAAAGATACCTGGCATGGGTCAGCGCCCCTTGAAAACAGGCTTCCGCTTTTCCTTGAACGCCGCGACGCCTTCGCGGTGGTCCTCTGTCTGCCCCAATTGCGGTTGAACGAAATTCTCGACGTCGAGGAATTCCTCGTAGGTGCCGTTCGCCATGTTGAACATTTTCTTCGCCAGGCCGAAGGCGAAGGTGGGGCCCGCGGCGAGGTCGGCGGCCAGTTCGTCGGCCTTGGCTTCCAGCTCAGTATCCGGCACGACCTGATTGACCAGGCCCAGCGACAGGGCTTCCTGCGCGTCGACGAACCGGCCGGTGAAGACGAGCTCTTTCGCCTTGGCCATGCCGATGCGCTTGGTCAGGAACCAGATCGCACCCCCGTCCGGCGCTAGCCCGATGCGGCGGAAGATTTGCGAGAAGCGCGCGGTTTCCGAGGCGATGACCATGTCGCAGCCCATCGCGATGCTCCAGCCGATGCCCACGGTTGGGCCGCGGACGGCGGCGATGACCGGCTTCTCGATGGCGTGCAGTGCCCGCATGTACAGATGCGAACCGCCGGCCAGCTTCTCCCGCTCGCCGCGCAGATCCTTGCGCTCCATGCCGCCGACGTCAGCGCCGGTGCAGAACGCTCGGCCCTCCCCGGTAACGATGATGGCGCGGACGGCATCGTCGAAGCGCAACGCGGTAAAATGCTCATTCAACTGACGACGCATTTCCCAGGTCAGGGCGTTCAGCCGCTCCGGCCGGTTCAGCACCACCTTGGCGACGGCACCTTCAATTCTGAGATCGACGGGCATCGTTGTTCCTCCTGCGCTATCCAAGCGTGTTGACGGGATACCGGCAAGGCCGCACGCTGAACGGGAACAACCCAGGAGGAAGCCCCCATGGCGCGCCCGTTCGAAGGCATCCGCATCATCGACATCACGCACGTCCTCGCCGGCCCATTCGCCGCCTATCAGTTGGGCCTGATGGGTGCCGACGTGATCAAGGTGGAAGATCCCTCGGACCCCGACCAAAGCCGCGACTCTGGCAGCGACAACGACCTGAACCACGCTTTGATGGGCACCGGGTTCCTGACCCAAGGATCGAACAAGCGCGCCATCACGCTGAACCTGAAATCCCCCCAGGGGCGGGAAATCCTGAAGAAGCTGGTCGCCACCGCCGACGTCCTGGTGGAAAACTACCGCCCCGGCGCGTTCGAGGCTTTGGGCCTCGGCTACGAGGATCTGCGCAAGATCAACCCCAAGCTGATCTACGCGTCGTTCTCCGCCTTCGGCCAGGGCGGCCCGAAGCGGGAGCGCACGGCCTACGACCATGTGATCCAGTCCACCTCGGGCATCATGGCGATGACCGGCACCCCCGACGTGAACCCCATCAAGATCGGCGCCCCGGCGATCGATTACGCCACCGGCACCATGGGCGCCTACGCCCTGTCGGCGGCGTTATTCCAGCGCGAGCGGACGGGACAAGGCCAGCGCGTCGACATGGCCATGCTGGATGTCGCGATGATCCTGATGGCCTCGCACGTCACCGGATACTTGCGCAACGGCAAGCATCCCAAGCCGTCGGGAAATCGCACCGGGCACGCAACGTCCATGGCCTATGTCACATCCGATGGGTCGCACGTGATGATTGGCGCGTCCAACCTCCGCCAGCAAAAGCGCCTGTGGATCGCGCTGGAACGCCCCGATATGGTCAAGCGCACCAACGACGAGCGCAACGCCGACCATGAGCGGGAAGAGGCAACCCTGGGCGAGATCATGAAAACCCGCACCGCCGCGGAGTGGGAGGAATGGTTCCAGGCCCGCCACGTCCCAGCATCGCGCGTCCGCACGATGGGGGAGGCCCTGGCCGACCCGCAGATCGCGTCACGCGGCATTCTGCACAAGCACGAGAACGTGCCGGGCGTGCCGGGGTCGTTCACCGTGCCCGTTGCGGCGTTCAAGTTCGGCCACGACGGCCCGAAAGTGGACCGCCCGCCGCCGATGTTCGGGCAGCACAACGCGGAAATTTTGGGGGAGCTGGGGTACTCGGCGGCGGATATCGCTGGGTTCAAAGCGGCGAAGGTGATTTAGCCATAATCCGCGGGATTGACCGGCTGCCCGCTATCGACGGCAGCGACCACGCGGCCGAGTTGGATGCGGCCGGTTTCGTGTTCCACCGATAATTCCAGCGCGACGGCGCAATAAGCGGCCAGATTCTTGTAACGTGCGAACGCGAACCCGCGGCCGAAACCAGGCTGTTTCGCAGGCGGCGTGGACCAGCCGAATTTATCGGCGGCGGCCTGAATAACATCCCGCGCCCGATTGTCTGTCAGATGCGCCAGCCGGAACGCCACCGGATCGGCGCCCGCCGCGTTAGCGAGCTCGTCCATGAAGCTTTCGATAGCGAACACGTTCTGGAACGCCCCCAGCGCGCGTTCGGCCGACACGCGCACCGGCATATCCGGCAGGAAATGGCTGACCACATGGGCGTTGAGGAAGGCGTAGATAGGGTTGCTGTTCCGCTCTCCGCCGCCTTCGGGCATCGGGATCGGCATGGGCGGCGGCACCGACAGGGGGTCGGGCAGCGCCGTGTTCTGCAACAGCGAGCCGCCTTTCACCGGGCGGGCCCGCGCCCGTCTGACTCAGTCCAGCATATGCCCAAACCGAGCGGCCTTGGTGGCCAAATATTCGTCGTTGACCCCGTTTGGCGCGAAAGCGTGCGCTTCCCGCCCGACCACCTCCACCCCGCAAGCCTCCAGTGCCGCCAGCTTGTCGGGGTTATTGGTCAGCAGGCGGACGCGTTTGATGCCTAGTTCCACCAGCATCATCGCCGCGACCAGGAAGTTGCGCTCATCGGCGCCCCAGCCCAGCACGCGATTCGCATCCAGCGTATCCAGACCGCGATCCTGTAATGTGTAGGCTCGCAATTTGTTGACCAGGCCGATGCCGCGGCCCTCCTGCGCCAAGTACAGCAGCACGCCGGCCCCGTCCTCGGCCATTTTCTGGATAGCGCCGCGCAGTTGTTCGCCGCAGTCGCAGCGCATGGAGCCCAACAGATCGCCGGTGAAGCATTCGGAGTGGATGCGCACCAGCGGCGCCTCCGCCGTTTCTGGATGGCCAACCATGATCGCCAGATGCTCGATCGCCGACGCTTCCGCCCGGAATGCCACCACACGTGAATCGGGCGCGCCGTTCAGCGGCACCGGTGCCGATGCAACCTTGCGCAGCCCGGCGGTATCGCCGGTGGGATAGGCGAGGATATCGGCCGCCGACACTGCCAGCAGACCGCGTTCGGCCAGCGTCGCTTCGATCCCCGGCCTGGCTGGAACCGCGAGAATCGCCGGCAGCAGCCGTCCCAACTTGGCGAGGGTTAAGGCTGCCAGCCCGAGGGGGGGCGCGGCCGCCGGTTCCAGCGGGGTGCGGGTCTGCGGTGCCGTGGGATCGGCGAAGCCACGCAGCGCGGCCACGTTCAGCAGCGCCTCCGGTACCCGAGCGGCGACGACGGGTGCGTCGTTCTCCACCGGCCGGCGCAACACCGCGGCCCCGCGTACCGGCGCGACCAACAGAATCGGATCCCCCAAGCCCAGCGCTCGCAACTCGGCGAGCCCCGTGGGGCCGACCGTCTCCCCGGCGAGAATCAGCAACGGCTGGGACCCGGTCAGCAACACAGGAACGCCGCGCCGCAAATCGGAGGCGGCTCGATGAATCTGGCGGGGGTGCAAGGCAGACAAAGTACTGACGGTATCCATGACCCCCCGATAATGGGCGCCCGGGCGCGTTCCAACAATAGCGCCCGCAACCTTGCCCTTGATCCCCGGCGCTTATGAGGTGAAGAATGCGATGTAACACACGGATAGGTTTCCGTTTTACCGCGACCGGCGGCCTGCCGCGACCGACAGGCCCAGAGGTCGGTGGCAAAAGGAGTGAACATGGCAGCCGGACATCCGATCCTGATCGTGGACGATGACGACGCCCTGCGGGAGACCCTCGCGGAGCAATTGCAGGTCGACGGGGAATTCGTCGTGACCGAAGCCACGACCGTGGCCGAGGCCGAACGCCTGGTGACAAGCAAGGATGCGCGCTTCGACGCCCTGATCCTTGACGTCGGCCTGCCGGACGGGGACGGCCGCGACCTGTGCCAGCGGCTACGCCAGAAGGGTGTGAAAATGCCCATCATCATCCTGACCGGCTCCGACGACGACAGCGACGTGGTGCGCGGCCTGGAGGCAGGCGCCAACGACTACGTCGCCAAGCCGTTCCGCCTTGCCGTGCTGCTGGCCCGCATTCGCCGCCAGCTCAGCAGCTTCGAAAACAGCGAGGACGCGGTCTTCCCGATCGGCCCCTACACGTTCCGCCCGGCGGCCAAGCTGCTGGAGGAGCGGACGAAGAACAAGCGCATCCGCCTGACGGAGAAAGAAGCCGCGATCCTCAAGTATCTGTATCGTGCCGGGAAGAAACCGATCGCCCGCCAGGTGCTATTGAATGAGGTGTGGGGCTACAACCCCGCCGTCACCACGCACACGCTGGAAACGCACATCTACCGCCTGCGCCAGAAGATCGAGCCGGATCCCGCGAAAGCGCGCCTGCTGCTGACGGAAACCGGCGGCTACCGTTTGGACCCCGACGGCATCCCGCACGGCCCGGCTTAGGACCGCGCTTCCCGCGCGAGCCGCGCCAGCTCCGACCGGATATCCCCGGCCGACGTGACCGGGGCGGCCCAGGGAATGCGCCGCACACGCTCCCCCTGCGCCAGATCGCAGCCGTCGACGTCGGCGGCGACCATACGCCAATCCCCAGGTTCCCTGGCGATGGCGGCCAATGCGGATGGGTGATCGTTATTGCAGTGCGCGACGATGTCCGCCTCGGCCGCGACGATGGCGGCCACCGCATCCGGGTCGGGGGTCAGGTCGGCCGAGCGCAGCCGCACCGCTCGGGCGAATCCGCCGACGAATAGCGCGGCCATGGGCCGGATGCGCCAGACGCGGAAATCGGCGAACCCGGCATAGAGCGTGGCGTAGGGATGCACCGCCAGGAAGCGGGCTTTCAGCGCCTTGTCGTCGATTGCCTCCGCCAGGCCGGTGATCGTTACCCTCGGCGCGGTTTGGGGGTTGGCCTCGGCGGCCGGGCCGCAGACCAGCATGGAACAGCGCGGATCGCCGCGCAGATGGCGGGTGTGCTCCGACAGGTCGGACAGAAACAGCAGCAGCGACAGATCGGGCGAGCATGCCGGGGTGACCAGCGAGGCGAAGGGCTGTCCGGCCGCCGAGCTGGCGAGAGTGCCGGAGCGGGCGGCCCGCAACAGGCAGCGAACGGCCCAGGCGGGGAACTCTTCTGTCGATGCCATTTTTCGTTCACCTTCCATCCGCAATGCGCCACAATTGCGTGCCACAAGGACTCGGCACCAAACCCGGAGCGCGCCCATGACCGTATCGCCGAACGCCGCCCCCTCCAAACAGACCATTGCGCTGGTTGACGACGACCGGAACATCCTTACCAGCGTATCCATGACGCTGGAGCAGGAGGGATTCGCGGTCCGCACCTACACCGACGGCGAAAGCGCCCTGCAAGGCCTCACCGCCCGTCCCGCCGATCTGGCGGTGCTGGACGTCAAAATGCCGCGCATGGACGGGATGGAGTTGCTGCAGAAGCTCCGCCAGCGCAGCACCATGCCGGTCATTTTCCTCACCTCGAAGGATGAGGAAGTGGACGAGCTGATGGGCCTGCGCCTCGGCGCCGACGACTACATCACAAAACCCTTCAGCCAGCGCCTACTGATCGAGCGCATTCGGGCGCTGCTAAGGCGCAATGAGGCCAGCAAGGCAGAGGGTTCCGGTGCCCCCCCCGGCGGCGTGCTGACCCGCGGCAACCTGGTGCTGGACGACACCAAGCACCAATGCACCTGGCACGGCGAAGATATCCAGCTGACCGTGACCGAGTTCCTGCTGGTCAAGGCCCTCGCGGCGCGCCCCGGCATGGTAAAAAGCCGCGATCAGCTGATCGACGCGGCCTACGGCGAAAACACCTATGTCGACGACCGCACCATCGACAGTCACGTGAAGCGGGTGCGCAAGAAGTTCCGCGCCGTCGACGATACGTTCAACCACATCGAGACGCTGTACGGCATCGGTTACCGGTACAAGGAACACTGAGTGCCGCAATCCGCCACCACGACCACGTCGGCGGCTGCGTCGGCGGCCGTGCGGTTCCGCCAGCGCTGGGTGTCCCCTCTGCTGCGCCGCATTCTGCTGGTCAATGCGTTGCCGCTGGCGCTGCTGGTGGTGGCGCTTTTGTATCTCGACCAATATCAGAACGGTTTGCTGGAAGCCCAGGTCGGCGCGCTGCGCGAACAGGCTCGGGTGTTCGCCGGCGCGATGGGTGAAAGCGCGGTCCGCACCATCGATCCAGACAACCCCAGGCTGGTGCCGGAAATCGCCCAGCCGCTGCTGCGTCGCCTGACCGACCCCACGCCGGACGCGCAAGCCAAGCTCTACGGCCCCGACGGCACGGTGGTCGCGGATTCCCGCGTGCGGGAGGGGCCGGGCGGCACGATCAGCACCGAACCTCTGCCCCCCGCGCCTGAACGCGGCCCGCTGCTGACCGCGATCACAACAGTTTACGATACGGTTTTGTCCTGGCTGCCGCATCGTCAGTCCTTCAGCCAGGTGGACCTGACCCCAGGTGCGGGCGGCCCCGAATGGCAGCCGGATGTGAAGGAGGAGTTGCGCCTGTCCAGTGCCGGCAAAAGCACGGACATGCCGCCCTACATCCGCCGCACCATGGATAACCGCCTGCTGGTCACCGTCGCGGTCCCGGTCGAGCGCGACCACCACACCGTCGGCATCGTCCTGCTGACCCGCGAGGCTCGGGAGGTCGACTCCAGCCTGTTCACCGTCCGCATGTCCATTCTGGCGCTGTTCGGCCTGGCCTTGGTGCTGACGGTGATGCTGTCCTGGTACCTGTCGCTGACCATCGCCCGTCCCATCCTGCGCCTGGCCATCGCGGCGGCCGGCATGCGGGAAGGCCAGGGCCGCACCGGCAGCGTGCCGGAATCGCTGCTCGCCAGGCACGACGAAGTCGGGCTGCTGGCCAACGCGCTCGCCGACTCGGCGTCCGCCCTATGGCATCGCATGGACGCGACCGAGCGCTTCGCCGCCGACGTGGCACATGAGATCAAGAACCCCCTGTCGTCCATCCGCAGCGCCATCGAAACGCTGCGCCGGATCGACGATCCTGGCCGGCAACGGCAGTTGCTGGCGATCATCGGCCAGGACGTGGTGCGGCTGGACCGACTGATCAGCGACGTCAGCGACGCCTCCCGCCTCGACGCCGAAATGTCCCGCGTGACCGCCGAAAGGGTGGATATCGTGCCCATCCTGCGCACCTTGCAGGAGCTGGATGAGGCCACGCGCGACACCGAGAACGACCCAAGACTGGAGTTTATCTCACCGCCCGCAGACTTCGCGGTCTGGGCGGTGGAGGACCGGCTGGTGCAGGTGCTGCGCAACCTGATCGGCAACGCCCAGTCCTTCAGCCCGCCGCGCGGCCGCATCGTGGTGCGGGTGCGCGATGTCGGGACGATGGGTGAACTCAGTGTCGAGGACGAAGGCCCGGGCATCCCCGAAGCCAACCTCGAGCACATCTTTGACCGTTTCTACTCCGAACGGCCGTCGGGTGAGAGCTTTGGGCAGCACTCCGGTCTGGGCCTGTCGATCAGCCGCCAGATCGTGGAGGCGCTGCACGGCCATATCTCTGCCGAGAACCGACGCGATCTGGCGGGGAAAGTGGCCGGGGCGCGGTTCATCGTGCGGCTGCCGAAGGCGTAGCGGTCAGGCCGCCACCATCGCCGGGAAGGATGCGGCCTGGACCGGCGCGATGCCATCGTCGGGCGCGGCGGGATAATCCCGAGCGAGCAGCGTGTAGAGGATGGCGCAGGTGCCGCAACCGACGATCGCGGGGAAGATCGCCATGCGCCAGCCATAGGTCGTCGCCAGCCACGCGGCGGTCGGCAGGAACGTGAGTTGCCCGGCGGCGAAGGCGGCGATGAGGACACCCATCGCCAAACCGCGCCGCCGCGCAAATTGACTCGGTGTCGGAACTAATTACTCCGCCGCGGCGAATACCGGCACGTTCTCGGCGTTGTCCGCCAGCGCGCCCTCGCCCTCCGTCGGCAAGGCGACGTAGTGGTTCAGGGCGGCCTGGATATCGCCTTCCCATACCGCGCGCGGCAGCTCGTAGAGCAGCTCCACCGAGTAGCCGTTGGGGTCGCGGATATACAGGCTGTGGGTCATCCCGTGTTCCACCCGGCGTTCGAACTTCACGCCGCTGGCTTGCAGGAACGCGAGCTGCTTCAGCCATGATTCGCGGTCCGGCAGCGCGATGGCGATGTGGCCGATGGCGCTGACCAAGGTGCCGTCGGCGGCCGGGGCGGGCAGGCCGGGGATCTCCATGAAAGCGATATCGTGATGCGACATTTTGCCGGCATGGTCGGCGCTGTAGAATTGCATCTTCCGAGCCGGGCCGCCGCGACGGACTGGTTGGAATTCGCCGACCTGAGTGAAGCCCAACATCTCGGTCCAAAATTTGTGGGTTTCCACCATGTCGCGGACGTTGATGACCAAGTGGTTGAGGCCGGACGGCGCGATCGGACCGGTGGGGGCGGTTGTGGGCATTGGACACTCCTGTTTCCGCGTTTCCCGGCAGTTTGCGCCGGCCCATGGACGGGATCAACGGTTTCCGGCGACCCTTCTGCAACTGCCGATTGATTAGGCAAAAAGCAAAATTTCGCGCCACGATTCTGCCACTTGGCTAGGCTTTCATGATATGGCACCAAGCGCCTTGTCTTGCCGTTAAATCGCCGCCTCGTTCCCTCGGATCGCCCCTCCTCGCACATGCCCCCCGCCAACGCCCGCGTATTTGACCCGGCAACCCCCGCCCGCCGCGCCGCCGTTGCCGCGGCCAGCGTGCTGCTTCTCTGCGCCGCTTTGTCAATCATGCTGTTCGCGGTCATGCGAACCCCGCTCAAGGACGACATCGCCTGGCTGCTGTATGTCGCCCGGCGCTGGATGGCGGGACGCGCGCTGTATGTGGACGTGGTGGAGGTCAACCCGCCGCTGATCGTCTGGCTGTCCGCTATTCCCATTCAGATCGGTGCCTGGCTCAACATCGACCCGCAGCGCATTGCGATGCCGTTTTTCATCGCCGCCGTCATGGGCAGCGCCTGGTGGACCGCCGTCCTGCTGCGCGCCCGCGGCGGGTTGTTCGCCGACCGTCTGCCGGTGTTCGCCGTCATCGGGTCCGTGCTGCTGGTGGTACCGGCGGCGGATCTGGGCCAGCGGGAGCATCTGCTGGTTGCCGCCATGCTGCCCTACCTGGTGCTGTTCGCCGGATCGCTGGACGGCATCCGCCCCAAACTGGTCAGCGGACTCTGCGCAGGGGTGATCGCCGGGCTGGGATGCGCGCTGAAACCCCGTTACGCCGGGGTGTTCGTGGCGCTGGAGTGCGTCGCGCTGCTTCACAACATGCGGCCCTGGCGCGTGATGCCCGTCGCGGCGGCGGCGACCATGGCGGCATACGGGTTGGCGGTGGCGTTGATATGCCCGGCCTATCTGGCCCGCGCGGTGCCGCTGGCTCTGGCCCTGTACGGCGGCACCGACGTCACATTCTTCCAACTGCTCAGCGACAGCGCTGTCCTGATCGCGGGCGAGGTGGTCGCCATCCTGTTGTGGCGACACGCCCGCCGCGACCTGCCGGAGCGCAACCTGCTGCTGGCCCTGGTGGTGTTCGCCGGCGCCAGCACAGTGGTCTGCTTCGTCGACGGCAAGGACTGGTTCTACCACCGCCTGCCCGCCACCATCGTCACCATCCTGGCACTGCTGTGCTGGGCGATCTCCACCTGGCTGCACCGCCACTCGGAATCCCGCCGTCTGCGGCTGCCCATGGCCATGGCCGGCATCGCAGTGATCGTGTTCGGCATCGCCGCCTACCAGCGCCTGGAACCCGAGGTCGCGTTGGCGGTCGAACCCGAAGTCACCACCGTGCAGAAGCTGGAGCAGATCGTCCGCCGCGAGCACGCCCGCACCTACATCGCCTTCTCCGAGTGGATCGCGCTGGGCTTCCCAGTGGTGAACAACACCGGCGTCGCCTGGGCGTCCCGCTTCGATTCCATGTGGGCTTTGAAGGGGGAGCTGTGGCGCGCCCGGTTCGACCCCGCGACGTCGAAGGAATTCCCCATCGCCCGCTGGGTGGCGCACGATTTCATCGCCGGCTGCCCCGATATCGCTGTGGTCGACACCAGGGAGGGCGCGACCGACTACATCAAAATCATAAGCGACGCTGACCCATCGTTCGGGCGTGTTTGGTCGCGGTACAAGAAGATCGCGCTGTTGGACGGGCTGACAATCTACCGCCGCGGCAAAGCCGGCTGCATCGACCCCTGGGTTGCCGCCGAGGCTCGGGTTACCGCCGCGCGGTGAGGGTCGACCCGGTTACCCCGGGTCCTCCAACCCGATCGCCCGCAACCGAGCCCCTTCCTCGTCCCAGCCCGTGCGCTGCTTGACGTTAAGGAACAGGTGCACCGTTCGCTCCAGCAGGCGGCTCAGATCCTGCCGGGCACGGGCGCCGATCGACTTGATCTTGGACCCCTTCTCCCCGATCAAAATCGCCTTGTGCCCCGGCCGGGCGACGTAGACCGTCACGTCGATGCGGACGCTGCCGTCCTTGCGTTCGGTCCAGGTCTCGGTTTCCACGGTGGTGCCGTACGGCACTTCTTCGTGCGTCTGCATGAAGATCTGTTCGCGAACGACTTCGGCCGCCAACAGGCGGTCGGGCAGGTCGGTCAGGTCGTCCTCGGGATACAGGTACGGCCCCTCGGGCACCGCGGCGGCGAAGGCGTCCATCAGCTCCTTCAACCCGTCGCCGGTGGAAGCGCTGACCATGAAGGTTTCCTCGAACGTCGCGATCCCGGTCAGCGTCGCCGTCAGCGGCAGTAGCGCCCCCGGCGGCACCAGGTCGCACTTGTTCAGCACCAGCCAGCAACGGCGGCCGGACCCGGCCAGTTGCTGGGCGATGGCCTTCACATCGGCCGTCGCGCCGGCCTTGGAGTCCACCAGTAGCACTGCCAGATCGGCGTCCGCCGCACCGCTCCAGGCCGCGTTCACCATCGCCCGGTCCAACTTACGCTTGGGCCGGAAGATGCCGGGGGTGTCGACCAGCAGGACCTGGCTCTCGCCGCGCATCAGGATGCCCAGCACCCGGAACCGCGTGGTCTGCGCCTTGGGGGACACGATCGACAGCTTGGCGCCGGTCAACCGGTTCAGGAGTGTCGATTTGCCCGCGTTGGGCGCGCCGACAATGGCAACGAAGCCGCATCTCATGGCGTCAAACTCCCCAACAGCGCGGCGGCCGCCGCCTGCTCCGCCGCCTGCTTGCTGCCGGCGACGCCGATCCCGGAAAAATCCCCGACGGTGACCGTCACGGTGAACTCCGGCGCATGCGGCGGGCCGGAGCGGTTGGTGACCACATAAGCCGGCGCCCCCCGCGTGCGCTTATGCGCCCATTCCTGGAGCGCGCTCTTCGGGTCCTTCGGCGGCTCCGCCTGTTCCACCATCGCCCGTCCCCAGGCTCGTCTGATGAACCCGCGCGCCGGATCCAGCCCGCCGTCGAGGTACAAAGCCCCGAGGGCCGCCTCCAGCGCGTCGGCCAGCACGGTAGCGCGCTGCTTGACGCCGGCTTTGGCCTCCCCGGACGATACCGAAAGGACACTCGCCAACCCGATTTCTTCGGCCACCGTTGCCAAAACCGGTTGCGACACCAAGTGCGCCAGCCGGCGGCCCAGATCGCCCTCTTGTTCCCGCGGGAAGCGTTCGGCCAGCCACTCGGCCATGATCAGACCCAGCACCCGGTCACCAATGAATTCCAGCCGCTCGTTCGACCCGTGCGATCCCTTGCCGGAGGACGCCGAACGGTGAGTCATCGCCTCCCGCGGCAGGTCAGCACGGGTGAATTTGTGCCCGAGGATACTTTCGATCGTCGCGTTCAATGGATGGGTTTCAGCAGGCGGGACCAGCGGATCTTGAACGGCCACTCCCAGAACGCCCACCATGCGTCGTTGGGGTCGCTTTCGATGGAAAAGAACAGGATTTCCGCCCGGCCGACCAGGTTCTCCACCGGCACGAACCCGACGCCGGAGCTGTTCATGAAGCGGCTATCGGACGACATGTCGCGGTTATCGCCCATCGCGAAGACATGATCGGCCGGCACCACGTATTCGGGCGTGTTGTTGGGGTCGAATTCCCTCGTGGGATCGAAGCCCGGGCGGCGCGCATTCTCCACCCCGTCGGTAGCCTTCAAAATGTCATGCTTCACGCCGCCTGGCAGCGTCTCCTGGTACCGGCGCAGCTCCGTGCGAATGCCCTGATCCCTCGCGATGAAAGTCCCCTCCGGTGCTCGGGGGGCAGCCTCCCCATTGATGTAAAGCACGCCCTGCTTCACCTGCAGATGGTCGCCCGGCAGGCCCACGATGCGCTTGATGTAATCGGTGGAGTTGTCGCGCGGGAACTTGAACACCGCCACGTCGCCACGATGCGGCAGCGAGCCAAAAATCCGCCCGTGGAACAAAGGCGGGGAGAAGGGCATGGAATACTTGGAATACCCGTAGCTGTATTTCGACACGAACAGGTAGTCGCCCACGAGCAAGGTTGGGATCATGCTGCCGGACGGGATGTTGAACGGCTCGAACAGCACCGTCCGCACGCCGACCGCGATCAGCACGGCGTAAACGATGGTTTTGATGTTTTCGGCCCATACGCCTTGCTTGCGTTTGGCCGCGGCCTTGCTGGTCGCCATACGATATGGGGCTTTCTGTCGCGGCCCGCGCGCGAAGCGCTGGGACCGGTGAGGATTGAGCGGGGTTCAAGCGCGCTGGCGTGTCCTGTGTCAAGCACGGCGTGCCGAGGCTACTGCCCGTGAAACCGCGCCCGCCGCTTTTCCAGCCGAGCCAGCATGCCTTCCCGGGCGTCCTGGCTCTTGAGCGCGGTTTCCACCAGCGCGTCGACGTCGGCGTGCGGAATGCCATCGCGGATTTCCAACTGGCGCACCGTGGTTGCCTTCATCGCTTTCAGCGACAGTGGCGCGTTGGCGGCCAAACGTTCGACGACGCGGGCTGCCTCGGCCTCCAACTGCTCCGCCGCCACGCACCGGGCGATCAGACCGAGTGCGTGCAGCCTTGTGGCGGGCAGGGGATCGCCGAGCAGGAGCATCTCCCGGGTTGTCACTGGGCCGAGAATTTCCATCAGTTTTTTGGCCAGGAACCAGTTCGGGGCGAGGCCGACCTGGGCCAGCGACATCCCGAAGCGGGCGTTGTCGCTGGCAATGACCAGATCGCAATGCAGCGCCAGCTCATTGCCGCCGGCGATAGCGTCGCCCTGCACGACGGCGACAACCGGCAGCGGGCACAGTTCGATGGCGCGCAGCATGACCTCGATGCCGCTGGCACCGCCGGTGCCGATGGACTCACGCCGCTGTTTCATGTCCAGGCCGGAGCAGAACGCCGGGCCCCGGCCGCGGATCACGACCACACGGTCGGCGGCGGCGGCCGGCGCACGCAACGCGTCCGTCATCCGGTGCAGCATGTCGCTGTCCAGCGCGTTGCGCTTTTCCGGGCGGTTCATCCAGATGGTTTTAACCGGGCCGGTTTGTTCGATGGTGACGGTGTTCATGGCGTTTTCTCCGGCACGGCCGAGATGATGACCTGCGCGAAGGCGTAGGGATATTCGTCGGTCATCGTCAGATCCACCTGGGCGGTCATGCCGGCCGGGGTGATCGCCTTCAGCCGGTCAGCCGATCCGCCGGTCAGAACCAGCGTCGGTTTGCCGCCGGGCAGGTTCACCACCCCCAGGTCGGAAAAGAACACGCCGCCCGCGAAGCCGGTGCTCAAGGCTTTGGAAGCCGCCTCTTTGGCGGCGAACCGCTTCGCATAGGTGGACGGCTGGTTTTTAGCGGCCCGGCGCCCCGCTTCGGCCCGTTCTTCCGCGGTAAAAATACGATCCAGAAACCGCTCGCCATGCCGTTCGATGGCCTTTTCGATGCGGCGAATGTCGCAAAGATCGGAGCCGAGGCCCAGGATCATCAGCCCTTGGCCCGCTCGACGCTCTGGATTCCGGTGGCGCCCCGCAGGCCGGCCAGGACCTTCGCGAGATGCGCGATGTCGCGCACGTCCACGTCCACGAGTGTTTCCATAAAATCCTGCTGCCGGCTGACGATCTTCAAATTAGCAATGGCGCCGTCCTGCTTGGCGATGGCATTGGTCAACACCGCCAGGGCCCCTGGGTCGTTGCCCGTCACGATGCTGATGCGGGCGGTGTGGGCCGGGGTCTTGCCGGAGGTGCCGGCCTTGTGCAGCACCTCATAGTTCCAGTCCACATCGATGAAGCGTTCGGGGGTCGCGGCGAAGACGGCCAATGTCTGGCACTCCCGCCCATGGATGGTCACGCCCTTGCCGGTGGCGACGATGCCGACGATCTCGTCGCCAGGGACCGGGTGGCAGCAGCCGGCGAAGCTATAGGCCATGCCGGGCACCAAGCCGGTGACCGGCATGCCGTGGTCGGGTTTGGCCCCGCGGGCGGTGCGGGGCAGCAGCGCCGGCACCATGCGCTGCGAGCGGGCGGTCTGGCGCAGTTCGGGATAGGCCGCGTGAACGATGTCGCGGGCGCCCAGGTTGCCGTTGCCGACCGCGATATACAGGTCGTCCAGCGTCCCGATCTTCAGCGTCTTCAAATGCGGCTCGAGCGCCTTTTCCGACCCGTCCACGCCGGCCTGGCGGAATGCCTTGGTCAGCTCCGCCTTGCCGGCGTCACGGCTCTGTTCCCGCTGCTCCTGGTGGATGAAGCGGCGGATGCGGGCACGCGCCTTGCCGGTGACGCAAAACCGCTCCCACTGCGGCGACGGGGTGCCGCCGCGGGCGGTCATGATCTCGACCGGGTCGCCAGTCTGCCACTGGTGGCGCAACGGCAGCAGGCGGCCGTTGATCTTGGCGCCGACGCAGGTATCGCCCACCTGGCTGTGCACCGCGTAGGCGAAATCGACCGGGGTCGCGCCACGCGGCAGCGGGATCAGCTGCCCCTTCGGGGTGAAGCAGAACACCTGGTCGCCGTAGAGTTCCAGCTTGGTGTTTTCCAGGAACTCATCCGGGGCGGCGGAGTCTTCCAGGATTTCCAGCAGGTCCTGTACCCAGCGGAACTGCTTTGTCTCGTTTCCGTCGATCTTGGCGTCGTGGGTCTTATACAGCCAGTGCGACGCCACGCCGTTTTCGGCGATGTCGTTCATGTCCGGCGTGCGGATCTGGATCTCGATCTTCTGGTTGCGCGGCTCGCGCAGCGTCACTCCGGTGTGCAGCGACTGGTAGCCGTTGGATTTCGGGGTGGAGATGTAGTCCTTAAAGCGTCCGACAATCATCTGATAGGCGGAGTGCACCGCTCCGAGGGCGGCGTAGCAGTCGCCCTTGGTCTCGACGACCACGCGGAACGCCATGAGGTCGGACAGCTGCTCGAATGCCACGTTGCGGCGCTGCATTTTCTCCCAAATCGAATAGGGCGACTTCTCGCGGCCGGTGACCTCGATCACTTTCACCCCCGCCTCCCGGCAGATGCGGGCGAGTTCGGCGCGCACTTCGTCGATCACGTCCGCGCCCTGGCCGCGCAGGAAGTTCAGGCGCGCCTGAATGGTGGCGTAAGCTTCCGGCTCCAGCTCCGCGAAGGCCAGGGTTTGCAGTTCGGTCTTCACCGCGTCCATGCCGATGCGTTCGGCCAGAGGCGCGTAGATTTCCATCGTCTCGCGCGCGATGCGCTGCCGCCGTTCGGGCTTTTGCACGAAATGCAGGGTGCGCATGTTGTGCAGCCGGTCGGCGAGCTTGACCAGCAGGACGCGGATGTCGCGGCTCATGGCCAGCACCAGCTTGCGGAAATTCTCCGCCTGCTTGGTGCGGTCCGATTGCAACTCCAGCCGGGTCAGCTTGGTGACGCCGTCCACCAGCCCGGCGATCTGCTTGCCGAAGCGGGCCTCGATGTCCGGCAGCTTGACCGTCGTGTCCTCGATCGTGTCGTGCAGCAGGCCGGTGACGATGGAGGCGGTGTCGAGCCGGTAGCCCGCCAGAATGTCGGCGACGGCGATCGGATGGGTGATGTAGGGGTCGCCATTGTCGCGGCGCTGATTGCCGTGCGCCTGCATGGCCAGCACGTAGGCTGCGTCGATCAGCCCGGTATCCGCTTTGGGATCGTAGGCATGGACTTTCTCCGTCAGTTCGAACTGACGGATGATGCCGGGGCGGGGTTTGGCGTCTGGTTGGGCAGAGGCGGGAGCCGCACCATCGGGGGCGGCGAGCGGCATCCCGCGACCGATCCCCCGTTGAGTCATGCCGTTGGGCCCCCGGGCTTAGCGGAAGCCGCGGCCGCCGAGTTCTGCCCCGATGGCCGCTTCCAGGTCTTCGGACGACATCTCCTCGGCCTCGGCCGCGAGTACCGCGCTTTCTTCCTCGGCCGAGACATCCTGCAGGCCGAAGATGTTCTGATCGGTGGGGATGAGGTCGAGCACTTCCTCGTCCGCCGGTTCCGGTTCGGGCGCACGCGACAGCGAGCGGATCAGATCCTGCTCGAGCCTCGGCAACTCGATGGTTTCCTCGGCGATTTCACGCAGGGCGACAACCGGGTTCTTGTCGTCGTCGCGATCGATGGTGAGTTCCTCGCCGCGGCTGAGGTTGCGCGCACGCTGCGCCGCGAGCAACACGAGCTCGAAGCGGTTGGGAACTTTTTGGACACAGTCTTCGACGGTGACGCGCGCCATGCGCTCAATCTCCGATAATGGGTGAACGAACAAGGTAAGTCATGCTGCGCTGCGACGCAAGGGGGACGTTGAGCGGGTTTGTCGGCCCGCGGCGTTAACCTGTCTCCAACACCAACGATTGAAGTGACAAAGGGCGCATTCGGCGCTACCGCGACATGAACCCGGTTCTGAGGAGGAAACGCCCGATGTCCGACAATTTCGGCGACGACATCCCCCGTGGGGACAGCTTCAGCGAAACCTCAACGGTAGGCTTGGGCTCGCGCCTTGGCGGCAGCCTGATCGCCGCGCTGATCGGCCTGGTCCTCATCCCGGCGGCGATCGTGCTGCTGTATTGGAACGAAGGGCGGGCGGTAGACGCGATCAGAGCACTGGATCGTGGCGCGCAGTCGATCGTGGAGGTCAGCGCCGCTGGGGTCGATCCGAAAGGCGACGGCAGGCTGGTGCACCTGACCGGCACGATGCAGCCCGGCACACCCGCGCGCGATCCGGTCTTCGGGGTGACTGGCAACGGCCTGTTGCGGCTGTCCCGCACCGTGGAGATGTATCAATGGGAGGAGGAGTCCAAAACCGAATCCCAACAGAATGTCGGCGGTTCGAAGACCACCACGACGACCTACAGCTACCGGAAGGCATGGCTGGACCACCCGGTCGACTCATCGCATTTCCATGGCCAAGGCGATCACCGGAATCCGCAAATGGCGGTACGGTCCCAGGTTATCGACGCCGGCGATGTACGATTGGGGGGCTACAAAGTGGACGCGCCCGTGCTGAGCAGACTGGCGACCTTCGCACCACTGCCCGCGCTTTCAGCGTCGCCGTCCGGCTATCAGGTGTCCGGCGACGGATTTTATCGCGGCCGGGACCCGGCCCAGCCGGCGATCGGCGATCTGCGGGTGACGTTCGGGAGCATCGCGGCGCAAACGGTCTCGGTTGCCGCGGCATCGGTTGGGGGCATGCTCACGGCCTATCGCGACAGCAACGGCTATACCATCGCCCTGGCCGAACCGGGGGCCGTGAGCGCGGAGGCGTTGTTCAAGGACGAAAAAAAGGCGGAGAGCACACTCACCTGGATTCTACGCGGCGTGGGATTCCTGGGCGTGCTGATCGGACTCGTCTGCATGACGATGCCGTTGACGATGCTGTTCGCGGTGCTGCCCTTCCTGGAGTCGATCGTCGGCGCGGGCGCGTTCCTGGCGGCGCTGACGCTGTCGGTACCGATCACGCTGGTGACCATCGCCCTCGCCTGGATCGTGCACCGGCCTCTGATCGGTATCCTGTTGCTCGCCGCCGCGGTCGCCGGGCTGTTCCTCCTCGGCCGGATCGGCCCCAGGCGCCGGGTGGCCGGGTTCAGCCCGGGGCGGACCTGACTCGTATCCCCTGTGGCGGCAGGCCGGCCAGCAACGCGGCCGCGGTCTTCCCGAGGGCCGGGTGCACCCAACCTGGAGCCACATCGGCCAATGGCGCCAACACGAACGCCCGCAGATGCGCACGCGGATGCGGCAGGACCGGGTCGGGCGCTGCTCGTACCAGATCGTCGATTGCCACGATATCGAGGTCCAGCGTGCGCGGGGCGTTCGGTTCCCCCCGCACCCGGCCGAATTGGGTCTCGATCGCCTGCAACGCGGTCAATAACGCGGCTGGGTCAATTTCGCCGGTCAGCAGCGCCACGCCGTTGATATAGGGCGGCTGGCCGGAGGGAGGGATCGGCTCCGTCTCGTACCATCGTGACAAACCCTTCAGCGTGAGCCCCGGCAGCGCATCCAGTGCCGCGACCGCGCGCCGGCAGGTTTCCAGGGCCGCGACGCCGTCGGGACCCGGAAGGTTCGCGCCGATCGCCACCAATGTCATGCCCATAATCCTGTCTTTCCGGCCGCAATGGAGACCTGCTATATCGGCGGTGTTCTTGCTCCCATTTCCAGAAGGTGGCCATCATGCATTTCCTGCCCAATGAGCGCGTGGCGCTCTTCATCGATGGGGCCAATCTGTATTCTGCGTCGCGCAACCTCGGGTTCGACGTGGATTACCGCAACCTGTTGGAGTATTTCCGCAAGCGGTCGAATATCATCAGAGCCTATTACTACTCGGCCGTGCTGGAGACCGAGGAATACTCGCCGTTGAAGCCGTTGACCGACTGGCTGGCCTATAACGGCTACAGCCTGGTCACCAAGCCGGCCAAGGAATTCACCGACGCCACAGGCCGCCGCCGGGTCAAGGGCAACATGGACATCGAAATCGCGGTGGACATGCTGGAACTGGCGGACAAGCTGGATCATGTGGTGCTGTTCAGCGGCGATTCCGACTTTCGCCGGCTGGTGGAGGCGGTGCAGCGCAAGGGTGTGCGGGTGTCCGTCGTGTCGTCCATCCGCACCAGCCCGCCGATGGTGGCCGACGAGTTGCGCCGGCAGGCCGATCAGTTCGTCGAACTGTCGGAGATCGCCCCCGAGTTCACCCGCCGCCAGACCGAACCGCGTACCCGTCCGGTGACGGCGGCGCGGAGTACACCGGCCGATCCGTACGTCGATCCGCTGGACCAAGCATAGTGCCTGACGCGCCGGGGCGGGATTGCGCCCTGTGCCCGCGGCTGGTGGCGTACAGGCAGGCGAACCGGGCGGCAAACCCCGACTGGTTCAACGCGCCGGTTCCCAGCTTCGGGGCGTTGGATTCTCCCCTGTTGGTCGTGGGCCTGGCACCGGGCGTGCGCGGGGCGAACCGCACCGGCCGGCCGTTTACCGGCGACTTCGCGGGTGTGCTGCTGTACCAAACGTTGGTGAAGTTTGGGTTGGCGACAGGGTCCTATGGAGCGAACGCCGCCGACGGGATGCGCTTGCGAAATACCCGCGTCACCAATGCGGTGCGCTGCGTGCCACCGGGCAACCTGCCGACCCCGGCCGAAATCACCGCATGCAACCCGTTCCTGACCGCCGAACTGGCCGCGATGCCGGGGGTACGTGGCGTGCTGGCGCTAGGTGGGGTGTCGCACAAGGCGGTGCTGCGCGCGCGCGGGCTGCGAGCGAGCCATGTGCCATTCCAGCACGGCGTGCTGCATGAGCTGCCGGACGGGTTTTTGCTGGCCGACAGCTACCATGTGTCCCGTCTGAACACGAACACCAGGCGGCTGACGACGCCGATGTTCGAGGCGGTGGTGGCAGCGTTGGTAGAGCGGCTGGGGCTATAGCGGCCGGGGCGCGTAGCGCGGATCGGGATAGTCGGTGACGGCGACTTCCCCCGTTTCTGTTTCCAGCACCGCGCAACTGAGTTGCCGTCCATTGTTGGAATCGCGGGCATCGCCAGCCGACCCGGGATTGACGATCGTGACGCGGCCGATGCGGCGCACAACCTGCGCGTGGGTGTGACCGTACAGCACGAAATCGGCGTCCACCTCAGCGAAACGTTCCAGGTTCGCGCTGTGTGGATAAACATAGGTGCCGCGCGGCTCCCACGGGGTGGAGTGGACCATCAGGATTTTGTGTCCGCCGAATTCCACGGTACGGCGATGCGGCTGCTCCGCGAGCCATTGCAGCAGCTCGGGGTCGATGCCAGGCCGCTCGCGCGCTCGGCGGCCGGCTTCCGACAGGAACACTTCCTCGTGGTTGCCCTGAATCACGTGTGCCTCGCGCTGCCTTAAGAGCGCGACGACCTCGTTGGAGAACTTGTACTCGAAGATCGAGTCCCCGAGACACAATAATTCATCGACGTCGCCCATCGCATCCAACGCCAGTTGCAGGCCCTCGACATTGGAATGGATATCCGAAACGATTCCTACCCGCACGCGTTCAGCCCCGGATCGGGAGAGAAATATGAGACGGATGATCGGGCCCCATATGGATGGTATTGCGCGCCGTTATCGGCGGCAATCGGCGTTCGGCGAATTTCTCGCCGGTGTTGGGGTTCACGTCGAAACGCGGAAAATTGCTGCTGGCGATATCCAGACGGATGCGATGGCCCGCCTTGAACAACACGCTGGTAGACCAGAGGTCGATGGTGACCTCCACGATTTCGCCGGGCATCAGAGGCTCCTCCCGTTGGGCATACAGCCTGCGGTAGCCAGGGCCTTGCTGCGAGAAATGGCGCAGGCGGGCACGTACGATGCCGTCGGCGATATTCATGGCGTAGCCATCGGGGTAATCGGGGCTGGGCGGGTAATGGTCCACCAGCTTGGCAGTGAAGTCGGTATCGACGGCGGAGGATGACACATACAGCGTTACGGTCACCGGACCGGAGACTTCGGTGTCCTTGGTTAGCGGCGGCGTGGAGAAGCTGAGTACGTCCGGCCGTTCTGCAAGCGGATGCGTATCGTTGCATTGCAGCAGCGTCAGGTCGCCGCGCTGATCGGCGGGACCGGCACGCACGATTTGCAGGCCGGAGCTGACATTGCCGCCGATCGTCGGAACAGGGTTAGCCGGGTCGTGATCGTAGCTAAGCGCACCCTTCGCCGGAGCCTTCAGCGTCAGGACGTAATCCGGGGACAGGTGGAATTTCTGCGCAGTGGCATCGGCGGGGGGCCATTGGGAAAAAACCTGCCAGGAGCCAGCGGCTTGTAGGTTGCCGGATTTGGTTTTCTCGCCATTGCCGCATTCGATGCGGAAGGCGTGAAACAAACGGCTGTTCCGCGGACCTCGATCGGCGCCTTTCACGTATTGGTCGAACCATTGCAGGATCATGCCAGGCACATCCATCGGCAGGTTCGGACCGAAATCCACGTCCCCCGCGACGGTGGCCATCGTGTAGACCGAGGAGTGGAACCCGCCGCCCATCACCATTTGCACGGGCGCGGTTTTGCCCTCGGCGTAGCCCGTGTAGGCGTCCAGCATGCCGCCGAGGAATTCGTCGTACCAGGTGCCGATCAACAGAATAGGCACGTCGGGCGCATTGCGGTAGTCGAACCGGTAGCCGTCCTGTTTCCAGTATTCGTCGTAGAGTTCGTGGTTCTGCCATTCCTGGTACCAACCGTCATAGGTCGGCGCCAGTGCCATCACCGACTGGCCTGCTCCCAGCGGGGAACGCTGCATCAACTTGAATGCTTCCTTGGTTTCCAGGGCTTTTTCGAAGGCCTTCTGCACGGCGGAATTAGCCAGTGATTCTTTGCCCAAAGCCGCCAAACCGAGCGCGTAATTGACGTTGTGCGTCATCTGGAAGGCGCCGCCCGACCAGGCGCCGTCCTCATGATAATCGCCGGCACCGACGCGGATCACGGCGGCGGCCAGCCCCGGCGGATTGCGGCACAGGATCGCCTGCGCGGTGGAGGCATAATAGCTCGATCCCGTGACGGCGACTTTGCCGTTGCACCAGGGCTGTTTCATGATCCAGCCCATGGTGTCGACGCCATCGTCGCCCTCCACCGGGTAGGAGATGAAGACGCCGTCGGATTTATGCCGGCCGCGGCAATCTTGCGTGACGAAGGCGTAGCCCCGGCTGGCCCAGAAGGCGCCGTCCGGCGTGTTGGTCTGGTTGCGGGTTTTCAGGTACGGCGTGCGCTCCAGCACCACGGGGAAAGGCCCGGGCAGCAGAGCGCCGTCCTTGGCCGGCAGGTACACATCGGTCGCGAGGCGCGCGCCGTCGCGCATTGTCACGATGATATCGTGCAGCGTAGCGACGCCGTTGGTGATCGGGGAGCGCGCGGGACGGGCGACATTCATGGCATATCAGCCCACCCTGTACCGCTCGATGGTATCGCGGTTCAATGTCACACCCAGGCCGGGCGCGGTGGGCAACCGCATGAACCCGACGCCGTCGTAATCGAAGGGTTCGTTCAGCAGTTCGGTGCGAAGGGCGTGCGGCGTCTGATCCCACTCGATCATCAGCGCGTTCGGAATGGATGCCGCGAAGTGCAACGCGGAAATGAACAGCAGCGCGCTGGAGAAGCAGTGCGGCGACAGCATCATGTTATGCGCGTGGGCGAAGGCGGCGATGCGGCGGCATTCGGTGAAGCCGCCGGACCAGACCAGATCCGGCTGGCCGATATCGATCGCCTTGCGGGTAATCAGCTCCCGGTAGCCGTACAGCCCGATTTCCGTTTCGTAGCCGGCGATGGCGGCTGGCAATGCCGCCGCGACTTCGGCGCTGCCTTCGATATCGTCGGTCGCGACGGGTTCCTCGATCCAGAACACGTCGTATTGTTCCAGCTGGCGGCCGATCTTAATCGCGGTCTCGGGGCTCCAGACGCAATTGGCATCGACCATCAGACGACGGTTGGGCCCGAGTGCCTCGCGAACGGTGGCGACGCGTTGAAGGTCCTCGGCCGGGGTGACCATGCAGAGGTCGGGTTGGTTCAGCAATTGCCGGAAATTGGTGCCGGTAAAATCGTAGCGGCCGATTTTCATTTTCATCGCGCGAAAGCCGCGTGCGACGTAGCTTTCTGTCTCCGCCTGGAGTTCCGCCAACCCCTTGCCCTGCTGGTAGAAGCCGCCGCTGGCGTAGACCTCGACTTTGTCAGAGTACGCACCAAACAATTTATACAGCGGAAGCCCGGCTGCTTTGCCCGCGATGTCCCACAGCGCGATATCCAACCCGGACATCGCGTGCATCACGATACCCTTCCGGCCGTGCTGGCGAGTCCGCGAGAACATGGTCTGCCAGTGCCGCTCGATCATCAGCGGGTCCCGGCCCATCAGCAGCGGTTTCAGCTCGTGCTCGATGACCGTGGCAGTGCTGATCAGCGGGCCGCCGGCCGCGCCGGCCTCGCCGATGCCGATCAGACCGGTATCCGTTTCGATCTCCACGATCAGCGCACTGCGGGAGGAACTGACGGTCCCCGCGCTCATGCACGGATTCGTCGCGTTCCAGGTCAACTGAATGGTACGGATATCGACGATTTTCATGGGGAAACCCTCAATTGGTGACGGTAAATTGCCGAACCGCGTCCCGATCCAGCTCCAATCCGAAACCGGCTCCCGCCGGCACCACCATGTCGGCCCCATCCATCGCCGGCATCGCCTTCAGCAGCCTGGCCGACCTCGGGACGTACTCGACGATCCGGGCATTCGGGACGGCGGTGAGCAAATGGATATGGATTTCCGGCAGCACGTGACCGCCCACCAGCGCGCCGAACCCATGCGCCAACGACGCGACATGCCGCCAGGGTGTCACGCCCCCGATCCGCCCGAGGTCGATCAGCGCGATCCCACAACCCCTGGCTTCCAGCAACCGGCGATAGGCGTCGATGTCGTAAAGATGCTCACCCGTCGCGACCAAAGTATCCAGCGCGGCGGTGATACGTCCCATACCGTCGTTGTCGGTGTGCACGATCGGGTCTTCCAGCCAGGAAATCCCAGCCTCCTGCAACGCCCGTCCGGTACGCATGGCTTTGTCCAACGTCCAGATTTCCGTGGCGTCCACCATGATCGAAACATCCGGCCCTACGGCGTCACGGACTGCCTGAACCCGAGCGACTTCCCCCGCCGGGTTTTTCTCGTTGCCCACGCGCAGTTTCATCGCTCGGAATCCCTGACCGTACGCCTTGCGGGCGGAGGCCGCCAATTCTTCAAGCGACAGCGAATACCAGAAGCCGTCGCTGGCATAGGCCGGCAGACGATCGCGGGCACCGCCCAAAAGGCGGGACACCGGCTGGCCCAATGTCTTCCCGGCAGCGTCCCAGATGGCGATGTCGATCGGGCAGATCGCGTAGTTCAACAACCCGCCCGGTCCGATCCAGTCCCCGGCTTTGACCATGCGCTGCCATGCGGCCTCGGCTTCCAGCACATTCATGCCGACGACCAAACGTCCGAGTTCGTGCGTGGCCGAGGCAACCGCCCGCACGAACATTTCCCGCAATGCCACGATGTAGCCGAAGCCACGCACACCGTCGGTGGTCGTGACCTCGGCCATCACATGCCAGTTCGCATCCACCGCCCGCCCCGCCGCGGTATACGGGTTGTCCAACGCGACCCGGAGGACGCTGACCTCGATGGATGCGATCTTCATGGGTGATTACCCCTTGAACGCCGGCATCACGTCTTTCGCGAACCACTCCAACTGCTCCAGGGCCATTGCCCCCGGCAGGCTGAGCGGCTGATTGACGGTGATGCGCTTCAGGCCCGGCAGGCGCTTTTCCAACGCCTTGAGCTGGTCGATGATTTCCGCCGGGGAGCCGGTCAGGAACCCGCCATTGCGCACCGCGTCGTCCAGCGTCGGCAGCTTGGCATGCACTGCCGTCTTGGGATCGCGCATCGCTACGACCTGCTCGTCGCTCAACGAACGGGCCAGGCGCAGTTCGCCGAACATTTTCATGTTCTCTTCGTAGTATTTGTGCGCCTCGCGAATGCCGTCTTCCTTGCTTTTCGCGATGTGGAACTGGAAGCCGATCGCCAGACGTTCGCCAGGGATAATGTCCATCCCTTTGACCTTCTTGTGCGCGGCGATCCAGTCGGCGACCAGCTTGTCGACGATGCCGCCCTCGGCCGAGCCGCCGCCGACCATGCCCTGGATGCCATGCTTGGCCATGAATTCCAGCGCGCGCATCGATCCGCCCTGGATCGGCTGCCAGCATTCCACCGGCAGGTGTCGCGGCCGCGGCACCAGGGTCAATTCCTTCAGGGTATAGCCGCGATACGGCACCTCGGGCGGGATCGTGAAGTTCTTGCCCTTGTGGGAGAAGCGCTCGTTGTTGAACGCTTTGAAGATGATCTCGACGCCTTCTTCGAACAACTCGCGGTTGGCGGCCTGATCCATCAAGGGGGAGCCGAAGGTCTCGACCTCGCGTGTGTGGTAGCCGCGGCCGACACCGAAGATGATGCGCCCCTTCGACAGGAAATCGGCCACCGCGTAGTCCTCGGCCAGGCGCAGCGGGTGCCACATCGGGACGATGTTGAAGCCGGTGCCGATCTTCAGCCGTTCGGTGCAGTGCACCAGGTGCATCGCCAGCAGGATGATGTTCGGCAGCGTCTCCGTCCCCTCCGGCTGGAAGTGGTGCTCGGCCATCCACAGGGCGCCGTAGCCAAGCTTGTCCATGAGGCGGGCTTGCGCTTCGGCTTTGCTCAGGCCGGTGAGAAGCACGTCGTTGGCATAGAAGCGGTCGTTGATAGGCGTGCCGGCGTAGCCGACGTTTTCCATGTCGACGTGACCGACGTAGGAGCTGTCGAATTGCGTAATCATCTTTTGGTTCCCTCCGGCGGGCAGGAGGGCCCGCGCTGTCCCGGGCAATGTAGCGGGGCGTGGCGGGATGGCAAATCCCGGCGGACGGGCCAGTCAGCGCTAATCTTGGCTAATCAGCGCGTCGATTGCCCGGATAATCATAGCGCTATCGGTATCGGTGGCCAGCGATCCCACGGCCGGGCCGAGGGCGCCAACCGGAATGGTGAAGATTTGCCAGGGGGCCAAACGGAGGGGAAGACCCTCGATTTCCAAGACCGGCGCCAGATCGGCATCGAACTCGCCTGCATAGCCGGGGATAAGCGGAATGACGACGCGGGTCGCCAATCCGGCAAGCCGCTCGGATTGAACAATCACCAGAAAGGGCGCCGCCTGCCGGCGCCTGCCCAGGGTGCGGTGAACGCTGAACTGTTCCATTAAACTGGAGAGTACTCGGCACCGACGATGCCGAGTTCTACGTAGTGGGCATTCGCCATGTTGATCGTATTCTCGATCCGCCGCTCCCGGTCGGCACGGTTGGCTCGCTCCGCGGCAACATACTCCGACAGCAGCGTTTCGACAGTGTCGGAGAGGTTGCGCGTGAGAAGGCGCGCTTCCCGCACGACGTCCTCGCTCAGGGTCAGGTTAACCGGCCGCCTGGTGCCCCGTGGCATACGATTCATGGCTAAGGCCTCCATGCGCACGCTATGCGCATTGATTGGCAACCGCAAGCTCGAAGCCGATCGGGTCTCTACGCCTCCCCCTCCTCATCGACGGCATCCAGAGCCTCCAACTCCAACAGCCGGTCCGCCGCCACCGCGTCCAGCTCCTCCACCCCGCGCAGTTTCCGGCTCACCGCTCGGGTCCGCCGCCGAGCGTCGTCGATCGTTTTGGACATGGTGCCGGCGTTCTTGGACAACCGTTCCAGGACGCTATCCATTTTCAGCATTTCCGTCCGCGTCGCGCCCAGCAAATCGCGGATCAGATCCGCCTTCTGCTCCAGCGCCAGCGTCAAAAATCCCAAATGCACCGTCTTTAACAGCGCCGGGAACAAGCTTGGCCCCATCACCAGCACTTTGAAATCGCGCCCGACATCGTCGATCAACCCAGGAATGCGCGCGACCTCCGCGTACAAGGAATCCGTGGGCAGATACAAAATCGCGAATTCCACCGTAACGGGCGGGTAAATATACTTCGTGTGGATCTTCCTGGCCTCATCGCGGATACGCCGATCCAACCCGCGGCTGGCGGCGCGTTCGCCTTCCGCGTCGCCCGCGTCGGAGGCCGCCAGTAATCGCTCGTAATCCTCGACCGGAAATTTGGCGTCGATCGGCAGCAGCGGGCGGTGTTCTTTCTCGCCGCGCATCGGCATGATCACGGCGAACTCCACCATGTCGTCGGAGTCCGACCGTATCTTGTGGTTGGTGTGGTAGGTGCCCTCCGGCAGCACGTCGTCGAGCATGGCGCGCACCTGCGCCTCCCCCCAGCCGCCGCGGGTCTTCACGTTGCCGAACAACCGCTTGATGTCGCCGATCTGCGCCGTCACCGCCTGCACGTCGCCCATGGCCTTCTGCACGGCGGTAAACTGGTCGATCACCCGCTCGAAGCTGGTCTTCATCTGTTTTTCGACCGCTTCGTGCAGTTGCTCGTTCACGGTCTTCTGGATTTCCGCCAGCTTGGCTTCGTTGCCCTCCCGGATTTCCTTGAGCTTGGCTTCCACCATGGTGCGGGTGGTTTCGAACTGAACGCCGATTTGCTCGCTGGATTTGCGCTCGCTTTCCGCCAGAGCCAGCCTCAGCTCCCCTTGCTCGCGCGACAGCACGGTGCGGAGTTGTTCCGTCGCCATGTCGAAGCCGCCGCGCAACTCGGTCAGCCGCCTTATATTCTCCGCTTCGACCGCTCGTACCGTCGCTCGGGTTGTCTCGGCTTCACCCCTGGCACCGGCCAACGATTGCTCCGCCAGCAGACGCAAATGCTCCATGGCACGCGCTTGCCGCGTAATCAGAAACGCCGCGAACCCAGCGGCAACGGCAGCGACCAGCGCGGCCAGTTCAGGTAACAGCTTTGAACTCCACGAGGCGTGGGAGCAGCGGCAGCAGCGCCGTCAGATCCCGCTCCGCCATGCACACCAGAAACATCCGGGATGGGTCTTCGTCCAAGGGTTCCTCGAAGGCCAGCATCGGGCTCCCGTCGGCCGTCAGCGGCAGCGCGGTCAGGCCGATATCGCCGTAGACCTTCAGCAGGTCGGACCCGGTACGCCAGAATGCGGGGTCCAGGCCTTCCTGACGGGCCAAATCGCGCAGGCGCCATATCGCCGACACGCGATCCGCTTCCTGCCCAACCGGGTCGCCCAGCCCCAGCAGCACCGGTCCGACGCGACGGAAGGGGATGGCGGCGCGCTGCGCCTCGCCCATCACGACACCATCGGCGGGCACGACCGCGGCATTGTAGCCGGCTGCCCCACCGACTGCGATCAGCCGACGGCGGGTCGCGTCGTCCCAGGGCAGGAACCGCACCCGGCCGGGCCGCACCAGCCACCAGATCGCGAACAGCGCCAGGATGACCGCCGTGGCAACGGTGAAGCGCACGGAATGCGGCACCGCGGGCGACAGGGCGATCGCCCACCACGCGTCGTTGGTGATCGCCCGCATGTGCGGCCTTGTGGTGGCCAATCCGATCAGGCTGAACGCCAGCACGAACAGCGACACCGCACTGGACGGCTCCAAGGGCCCGCTGAGAAGGCTGGCATGGCGGTAGAAATGTGCTCTGAACGGCGCCACCAGCATCACCGTCAGGATCAGCACGGCCGACACCCACAACAGGTCGTCCTGCGTGGCGGTGAACGCGGCACCCGCGATCAGCAGCAGCGTGGCCAGCCCCCAGGCGAGGTTCACCCGGTGCGACAGCCCGATGGCCATCACCACCAGCCCCGCCCCGATCAGCGAGGGGATAAAGGCGCCGGCGCGCACCACGATTTCCACGTAGTCGGCGTCCAGCCAGGCAAAATCCGCGACTGGCACGGGCGCCAGCACGCCCAGGAACAGCAGCACCGTGCCGCATAGCCCCACCGCGCCGGTGGCGGCGGTGACGGCGAAATCGGGCTCGCTCCAACGGCCGATCGCCTGCGGACCGGACAGGCGCGCGACGTGCCGCAGCAATCCGCCGCCACGCAGCACGATCTCATTGCCGGCAAACAGCGCGCCGGCCAGGAATAGCGGGATGATGTAGTAGAACAGCCGGAAGATGACGATCGCGCCGACGATCTGCGGGGCGTCCAAATAGGGGGACAGCCCGAACAACATGGCGGTGTCGAACACCCCGATGCCTCCCGGCAAATTGGCGGCCAGGCCGGCGGTGTAGGACGACACATACACGCCCAGAAAGATCAGCCATGTCAGCCCGGGCGCCTGGGGCAGCAGCGCATAGAAAATGGTGGCGGTGGTCGCTACATCCACCGTCGCCAGCACCACCTGCAGCATTGCCATGCGCCAGCCCGGCAGCGCGATATCGTGCCCCAGCACCCGGAACGGGCCGACGACGCGGGAGAGCGTGACGTAGCCGATCACGAACGCCCACAGCAGCACGCCGATCCCGTATAGCGCCGGCACCGGCAGATGCTGCCCGAAGAACGGGATCGAATGCGGCTCCATGAACAGGATGAAGCCGCCCAGCACCAAACCGCCCAGCGCGAAGGTCAGGCTGCAGAACGCGACCGTCTTGCCGATTTGCAGCGGCGTCAGCCCCCAATGCGCGTATAGCCGGTAACGAACGGCGGCGCCCGAGACGGCAGCGAACCCCAGATTATGCGACAGCGAGTAGGCGCAGAACGAGGCGAAAGCGACCCGCCCGTAGCTGACCTTGTGCCCGGCGTAGATGGTGCCGAGCCGGTCGTAGAAGGTGAGGATGAAGTAGGACAGGATGGTCCAGACGAAGGAAAATGCCAGCGCGGCGACCGGAATGGCACGCATCGCCACCCCGATATCCTTCAGCTTCAGGTGGCGGAACTCTTGCTGCACCACATAGATGGCGCCCAATAGCAGCGCGACGCCCAGGCAGGCCGGCAGATGGCGAAGCCAACCCTTCATGCGCGCGCCAGCGCCGCGTCGATCAGCCCAATCGTTTCCTCGATGCCATACAGCGCCACGAACCCGCCGAAGCGCGGACCTTCCTTTTGGCCCAGCAGCACCTGATACAGCGCCGAGAACCACACCCGCAGCTCGGGGAACGGGTGCCGCTTGCCGACCTCGAACACCGCGTTCTGGATGGTTTCGGCGTTGGCGTCCGCCGGCAGGGCCGCCAGGGTTCGACCGAGGTCCTGGATGGCGGCGCGCTCCTCCGGAATGGGGTCACGATAGGTTTTCTCCGGCCGGACGAAGTCCTGGTAGTACGCCACCGCGTGGTCCACCAGACGCGCCAGCAAAGGCTCCGTCTCCGGGGTCGCGTCGGGGGCGTAGCGGCGGATGAAGCCCCAGAGAATGTCCGGCTCATGCGCGTTCACCACGCTGGCGAGGTTCAGCAGCATCGCGAAGGAAATCGGGCTGCCGGCATGATTGGGCAGGCGCCCGCCATGGATGTGCCAGGCGGGGTTGGTCATCTGCGCCGCCGGCTCCTGCGCCGGCATTTTGTCGATATTGGCGATGTACTCATCGACCGCGCGCGGGATCACGTCGAAATACAGCCGCTTGGCGCGTTGCGGCTGGTTGTACATGAACTGCTGTAAGGATTCCGGGGGCGCGTAGCGCAGCCAATCCTCCACCGACAGGCCGTTGCCCTTGGACTTGCTGATCTTCTGCCCGTCGGCGTCGAGGAAGAGTTCGTAGGTGAACCCCTCCGGCGGCGGCGAACCCAGAATGCGGCAGATGCGGCCGGACAGGCGCACGCTGTCGATCAGGTCCTTGCCGGACATCTCGTAGTCGACGGACAGGGCGTACCAGCGCATCGCCCAGTCGGCCTTCCACTGCATCTTGCAATGCCCGCCGGTGACGGGCGTCTCGAAACCTTCACCCGTATCGGGATCGCGCCAAACCACGGTGCCGGCCTGTGGGTTCAGCTCCTCCATGGGAACCTGCATCACCACGCCCGTTTTCGGATGCACCGGCAGGAACGGCGAATACGTCGCTCGTCTGTCCGAACCGAGGGTCGGCAGGATCACCGTCAGCACTTCCGCGTGACACTCCAGCATCCGCCGGGCGGCGGCGTCGAACCGGCCGGACGCGTAGTAGTCGGTCGAGGACGCGAACTCGTACTCGAAGCCGAAGCTGTCCAGGAACGCCCGCAAGCGCGCGTTGTTGTGCGCCCCGAAGCTGTCGTGGGTGCCGAACGGATCGGGGATGCGGGTCAGCGGCTTCCCCAAATACTGACCCAGCATGTCCTTGTTCGGCACATTGTCCGGCACCTTGCGCAGCCCATCCATGTCGTCGCTGAACGCCAGCAGCTTCGACGGCAGGCCGGTGAGTTCCGTAAACGCTCGGCGTACCCATGAGGTCCGAGCGACCTCTCCGAAAGTGCCGATATGCGGCAGGCCGGAGGGGCCGTAGCCGGTTTCGAACAGCGCGTGATCCCGGCCCGACGCGGCCAGGCGTTTGGCGACCTTTGCCGCCTCCTCGAAGGGCCAGGCTTTCGGGATCGTCGTCATGTTGGGAAGCGTTTCAGGCATGTCCGGAAGCTATGGAGCGCCGGGGCGCCGGTCAATCGGGCATTGGCCCGTTTAATGCACGGAGGTGCCGCCGTCGACGAAATGGGCCTTCAGGCGTTCGTCGAGCGGCACCACAGGTGCCCCAAGGGGGGCCATCGCGGGCGCCGCGGCGATTATTGACCCAGCGTCGGTGTGTTTACGCCCCAGCTTGCGCTGCGCCGAGCGGATTTTCTTGTCCAGGCGAATGACGGCGTCGGTGCGGCGCAGGAGCTCGTCGACCGACAGGCCGGGTTCGGTGGCGCTGCGGGCGATCTCGATCAGAGCGGCTTGTTCGGCGACGAGTTGCGCGGCCTGCATCGCTTCCATCGCGTCGCGCGGCTCGTACGCTGCCAAAAGGGCTCGCGCCGTCTCGATATCCGGCAGGTTGGCGGCCCGAGCGGTGGTTCGCAGAAGTTCTGTCGTAAAAGCAGACTCGTCGTCCAGGAAGGTCTTAGGCATGAAAAAGGTGTCCTGAGAGGCTTAAACCGGCCTGATATTGGGGTACCGGCGGCCCCGGTCAAGCACCAAACACCGCCTGCTGAGCCGGATAGCGCATTCTTGAACGCAGCCGGGCTGTCGCCGTACCCGCTCACTTTGGCCAATCGGAGCCGCGTGCCCGGCCTCGCCAGAGTCCCCGTGCCGGCGGCCTATATTCGGCGAATGGATCAGTTGATTATAATTATTCAGGGCCAATATTGTTCCTACTACCGACTTATATTGAAGACGGCTTATGTGGTGCAATTCGCCGAAAGTATACAAAATTCGATCCAAAACAGGAAAGGCAACATATCACTTATATCATTGTCCGATCCACTTCGTGTGCCCGGCGCCCCACCCGGTTGGCGCCCGCTTCCCGGGCGGTTAGCCTGTGCCAAACACACAAAGGAAATGCCCATGCCACGCATCCCGCTTGTCGCCGAAGCCGACATGACCGCCGAACAGCGCCGGGTGTACGACGCCATGATCGGCGGACAACGAAAGTCCGCCCCGGTTGGCCCCTTGGCGGTCGCCATGCACCGCCCTGCCCTCGCCGAGGCCATGTCAGCGCTCGGCCTCGTGCTGCGGTTCAATTCCTCCTTTGAACCACGGTTGAGGGAGTTCACCATTCTGCTGACCGGGCGCTATTGGGACTGCCAGTTCGAATGGGCGTCGCATGAGGGTGAGGCGCGCAAGGCCGGCCTGTCGGATGCGTCCATCGAAACGCTACGCGCCGGCGGATCGGTGTTCGCGGCGGCCGACGAGCAGGCGATCCATGACTACGGGATGGAACTGTTGGCGCGGCATTTCGCCTCCGACGCCACCTACCGGCAGGTGCAGGCGCTGTTCGGCACGGCGGGGGCGGTGGAGCTGACGGGGTTGATTGGGTACTATGCGATGATCGCGCTGATGCTGAACGCGGCGGAGTTCGAGGTGCCAGTCGGGCTGGTGCCACCGCTGTCCACAACCCAGCAACGCCGGTAACGACAAAAAATGCGACATTTTCCGCATAGCGATGCGCCACCCGATGAAATTGACATCCAGCCGCGAATCGCGCGGGTAAGCCATGCGTCTGGCGCGGATCAACCCGGGATGCAAGCGCCACAATCCCGTATAGGGTTAAAAAACGTCATTCGACCCGACGAATGGCGTGCATCGGGAACGGAATGTGGTTATCCTGTGCCCGTCCGCGTATCGGACAGACTACCAACCGGCGATTGGCGCCCGATAAGGGCGCTGGTCGCCATGAACAACGCGTATGGCATGAGGACGACCTTCTCTTGAATATGAACAACCGCGGCCGTGGACGCCCCCCTCGGCGGCGCGGCTTCGACGATGATTTTTCGTTCGACCGGGCCCCCCCGGGCGACATGGCTCGCCCCAGCAGCGCCGCCGCCCCTTCCTGGCCGTCCTCGGCCGGCTTCGGGCCGGAGCACGACGCGACCGTGAAGTGGTTCAACCCTGAAAAGGGGTTCGGCTTCGTCGCGCTGTCGGACGGCTCCGGCGACGCCTTCCTGCATGCCAACACCCTGAATCAGGCCGGCCACAATGCCGTCAGCCCCGGGGCATCGCTGCGGGTCCGTATCGGCCAAGGCCAGAAAGGCCGTCAGGTGTCGGAGGTTCTCTCGGTCGACGAGAGCACCGCGACCCCGTCGGCAGGTCGCGGCGCCGGCATGGGCGCTCCCCGCCCGGCGGGCGGCGGCTATGGCGGTGGTATGGGTGGCAGCATGGGCGCTGGTGCACCGCGTCGCGGCGCACCCACCGGCCCCTCGGTCGAAATGCAGGGCACCGTGAAGTGGTACAATGCCACGAAGGGCTTCGGCTTCGTCGCTCCGCTGGAAGGCGGCAAGGACGTGTTCGTCCATGCCTCCGCCCTGCAGCGCGCCAATGTCATGCAGCTCAACGAAGGCCAGACCATTTGGATGGATGTCGTGCAGGGCGCCAAGGGCCCAGAAGCGGCTTCGATCCGGGTCGACTGAACACCGCCTCCTCGCGGTTCTGACAAAGAACCCGGTCCCACCTCCGAACGGGGTGCGGCCGGGTTTTTTTGTGTGCCAATCGTGCTGAAAAATATTCTCGCCAATATGTGAACTCCGTCACACCGTCGCGCTGCATCCCTCGCTAGCTTCCCCCGCAATAAGGGCAATCGGTCGGGGGACAGAGATCATGAACCGCACACTTGTGGGGATGGGCCTGAAATTGGACGATGTGGGGGGCGCACGGCAGATCGGCGAACTCGACCAAAGCCAGATATTGGCCGATCTGCGGGATGCCGGAGTCCCGTCGCGCCAGCGGGTCTGGTTAGACATGCAGGGCTTCAATAGCTTCGACCGCGTGCTGGTGGTGCGCGACAATCGCAGCGGCAAATATGTCGGCGCCTTGCTGGTGCAAAACCAGACGGCGGGAAAGACGCCGTTTTTGGTCATTGAGGCCTTGAGCGGCGGGCCCGTTCAGCGCGACGAGGCGCTGCTGAAGCGCATGCTCGCTTATCTCATCCTGCGCCTCGAAACATGGGAAGAGCGCCCGCTCGCGATCTTGGCACGCACCCGCAACCCGTCTTTGTGCCGCGTCCTCCGCCGTGTGTCCCGCGGCATCCAAGACGCAAGCTTCTATCCGGAGCCGGATGGCAGTGTGATATCGATGCGGACGGCCGCGCTGGCGCACCGCATCGCACGTCAGGCCGGGCCGGATCACCGCTTCGCCGAGGCTCGTCTGGCGCTGCATACCGCCAGTGCCGACGCCTCCCCCGATAGACCAATGGTTGCCGTGCTGGATTTACGGTTCGTGAACGAAGCGGCGCTGACCGAGGAAGGGCGGCATCTGTTCCGCGATCGTCTGCCCCGTTCGGCGACAAAGCGCCCGATGGCGGAGGTCCTGATGCTACCCGGCGCTGGAGGGAATGGCGACATCCCGGCTTTGCCGGCCCATATCGCGGCCCAGGCGATCCGAAGCGCCCCGGTTTCTCCCGCTTCTAGACGGTAACGCCACCGATGTCCGCCACGTGGACCGTCACGGCGGTGTGGCGGGGATTGGCGAACGGCAAGAACGTATAGCCGAACCGCGCGGTATTCCGTTCGTCGGTCTCTTTGATCTTCGCCAGGATCACGCTGAGCGCCGAGACATGGCGGTAACGGCGCCCGTGCGAATGGAAGGCGGTGATAATCGCGTCGACCAGTGGCTGCTCCATGGTTTCCCACATCGCGCCAGGGGACAGCACAATCATGCCGGGCCGCTTCTGGTTGATGCGGGCCTTCGACGCCAACAGCCGCTCCAGCACGGCCGCACGCAGTTCCAGAAACTCCCATTTCGTACGGCCGGTTGGCCATTCGTACCCGTCGAACACGTCGACGACGCAGGTGAGCCGATCCGCGGGCCCCATCGCGATGGCGAAGTCCCGCACCCGTCCGGATCCATCCCGCGGTGGCAGAAAGGCGATCCGGTTGCCGGAGTCCGACAGCGCCTTGGCGGTGGCGAACAATGCCATGCCGTGCAGGGAGAAGCCGGTATCGGCCGCCGCCGCCGCCATTTCCGGGAACAGCGGGTGGTGCGACCAGCAATCGGTAAAATAGCGGAAAGCGCCCGCCATCGTCGTCGCGACCGAGGCGTCGCTCGACCTCGTGCAGGACCAGTCCGGGTCGCGGATGCCGGCGCGCAGCGTGTGCAGGGCCCATGCCAGGCGGTGTTTCGCCAGACCCGACAGCGGCTTTTCCGCTTCTGCCGACGCAACCACGTCCAGATGCGTCGCGAGCAACCCACCGGTCAGCCGGTCATAGTCAGCCCCGAGGGACTCCAACCATTCGTCCGTCACCGTCACGTACTCCGACTCCGGACCACGCGGCTGGTAGATATGCATAAGGCGGTCGAGTTCCTCCCGCCCGGCGAGCACCCTTCCGGGCGGGATAGACGCGCCCTCCGGCGGGGCATCGGCGGTGCGTTCCAGAGGGACGACAGCAGCGGGCGGGCTGTTCAGCGCCGAGAGCCCCGGCGTGGTGGTGATCGCGCCACAGCTGGCGCACTGAAAATCCACCGCCAGGAAGTTCCGTGGATCGTAGCCACGCACCAGCACCGACTGGCCGCACCGGCAGGTCAGTTCGCCGGTGCCCTGGCCGGTGAAGACCGGCCGGCCGGCGGTTTGAACGAAATGCGGTGTCCGCTCCATCGCGGCTGCGTCAGCCCCGATCAAAACCAGGAGAACAGACTCTGGAACCAGCCCTTACGTTTTTCCTGAATGATCGGCGTGGTGCCGTTATCCTGGGATTGTCCGAGGGCGGCGTTCGCCTTGACGCGTTGGGCCTCGGCGTTCGGGTCGACGACGGCTTCCTTGCCGTTTGGCTTACGCCAGTACAACAGCTTGTCGATGAACCCGTCGTCGGCCTTGTCCATCCTGGCGTCCTGATCGACGCGGCGGCGGATGTCGGCCGGGGCGCTGGGACCGCTCTGCTGCAGCAACGCGAGCTGACCCGGGCTGGGAGCACCGGTATTTGGCCCGGCCAGCGCGGTTTGCGGCACCAGGATTTCTTCCGCCTGCTGCTGTTCCGACTGTTCCTGCGGGCGGGGTGCGCCGGGGCGCGGCGGGCGCAGGTTATAATCGGGCGGCAAGGACAAAGGCGCCCGCGTGGTCACCATGAATTCATCCGGCGCATCGCGGGTCAGACCGAACGTGCGAGCCAAGCCGCCGGTTTCGCAACCGGCGAGCAGGAGGGCGCTGCCGGCCAGAAGCAGAGCGCGGGTCGTGTGCCTATGGATCGAGTGCTTTTGCATGGGCCGACTCCTTACCCGGGGAAGGCACCCACCCGCAAGTCGCGGTTAGCCAATCCTTTCCCAAATGCCGGTTTCGTGGTCCAGCCGGTCGTGTTCCAGCCCCCGGAAGTCGCCGCGGGAGACGATGCCCAGCACGGTACCGTTCTCCACGACCGGCAAATGCCGGAAGCCACCGTCGCGCATCAGGCGCAACGCTTCGATAGCGTGCGATTTCGGCGGAATGGTCTCGGGCGACTTGGTCATCGCGTGCTTGACCAGCGTGGCGCCGGGATCGCGGCCGCGGGACAGTACCCGCACGGCGTCGCGGCCGGTAAAGATGCCCACCAGAATGCCCTTGTCGTTGGTGACCAGCGCGGCCCCCACCTTGCGCGCGTACATACGCTTGCAGGTTTCCTGAATGGTGGTGTCCGGCCGCACCGCCAGCGGAATCTGGTTGCGAATAATCTCAGCCATATCGCGGTAGGACATTTGAACCTCCAATTATTGAGATTCTATGGCAGCCGTAACGGGACCCACATTGATTTGGATCAATGCCGGGGCGGCTCAAATCGCCGCGCGTGCCCGTTTTACCGCGGCAAGACGCAGGGCGTAGTCAATGGCCTCGATCAGGCTGTCTTCATTGGCGATACCGGTCCCCGCAATGTCGAAGGCGGTGCCGTGATCGACCGAGGTGCGGATCACCGGCAGGCCGAGCGTGATATTCACCCCCGAAAGCGCCTGCCACACGCCGGTGATGGGATCGACGTGGAAGCCCAACAGCTTCACCGGGATGTGACCCTGGTCGTGATACATCGCCACCACGGCGTCGTATTGGCGGGCGCGGAGCTTCACGAACACCGTATCCCCCGGCACAGGCCCCCGGATGTCCATCCCCTCCGCTCGGCATTGTGCGATCACGGGGGCGCTGACCTCGATATCCTGGCGGCCGAACAGCCCGCCCTCCCCGGCGTGGGGATTCAGGGCGGCGATGGCAATGCGGGGTTTTTCGATCCCGAGGTCCAGCATCGCCTGGTGGGTGATGTCGATGGTGCGGCGGAGGCGATCCGGCGTCAGCAGTTTGGGCACATCCTCCAGCGCGACATGCGTGGTGACATGGGTGACCCGCATATCGCCATGCGCCAGCAGCATGTAGCTGCTTTTGGTGTGGGTCAGATCGGCCAGCATGTCGGTATGCCCGGCGTATTTGTAGCCGGCGAGGTTCAGCGCTTCCTTGTTCAGGGGCGCGGTTACGATGCCGTCGATGCGGCCCTGCTGCGCCAGGGTGACGGCGCGCTCCATGGCCATGTAGGCGAAGCGGCCGCACTCGGGATCGACATGGCCGAAGCGGATGGGGCTGCGTTCTTCGGTCGCGGCGTGCATTGCCAGGGATGGAAGGTCGGATTCCCCGTCAACGTCGGGGAACACCAGCGTTTCCTTCAGTACGTCCCGCGCGGCATGGAGGGCGGAGCGGTGCCCGATCACCAACAGCCGCAGCTCCCCCGCGTCGAGGCGGGGTTTCAGGCGGCGGGCGGCTTTGACGATGATCTCCGGCCCGACCCCGGCGGGGTCGCCCATGGTGATGCCGAGGCAAGGGGAACCCGTCACAGCACGCTCGCCACCGCGTCGGCGTACGCTTGTTGCGCCGCGAGGTGGGCTTCGACCGTCTTGCCGGCGATGCGGCGATGGTGGCGGCGCTGGAAGGTATTGGTCAGGGTCAAGTGCGTTGCCCCCGCCGCCTTCCAGAACTTCGCCTCTTCCTTCCACTCGGCCGGGGTGCCGGCGCCGGCGGAGGTCCAGACCTCGATGCCGATGGCGTCCGGTGCGCGCCCGGCCTGCCTGGCGAGGTCCCGCAGCTTCGCGAACTCGGCCAAGGCGGCGTCGCCGGGCGGGTAGGCGTTCATGATCCAGCCGTCGCCCAGCGTGGCGATGCGATCCAGCGTCTGCGGCACGTGGCCTCCGAACCAGACGGGGACGCGGCCGGATTTCGGGCGGGGGTTGATGCCGGCGTCCTCGATCTTGTGCCAGCGGCCCTCGAAGGTGACGTGTTCGTTCGCCCAAAGCTTCTGCATCACCTCGACCTGTTCGGCGGAGCGGCGGCCGCGATTGGAGAAATTCTCGTTCAGGCCGGTGAACTCCACCGGGTTCCAGCCGACGCCGACGCCGAGGCGGAAGCGCCCGCCGCACAGCACGTCCAGACTGGCCGCCTGCTTGGCCACCAGCACCGCCTGCCGCTGCGCCAGGATCAGCACCTGAGTGGAGAACTCGGTGGTCTTGCGGGCGATGCCGGCCAAATAGGCGAAGCACACGAAGGGGTCGTGAAACAGATCGGCGGAGGTGTTGCGGTCCCCCCAATCCGGCCGGCTGGCGGCGTTCACCCCCAGCACATGATCGGCGAGGCCCAGGTTGGTGTAGCCCTGCACTTCGGTCCTGGCGACAAAATTGCCCATCGTATCGGGGTCACCGCCGATGTCGTGCAGCGGCAACATGACGCCTAGTCGCATGGTTGGTCTCCGTTGGATGTGGCGGCGCGCGCCAGGGTTTTGCCGAGGATGGTCAGGACCTCGGGATTGCTCGCGATCAGCACGTGCGGACCGCCGATTTCGATGGATTCGGCGGTGTCCGATGAGTCCACGCAGGCGGACCAGTTCACCAGGCCATCTTCACGGCTGTAGACGGCGGTGCATGGGACCGGCAATTCATGGCGGATTTCCTCGGCCATACGATCCAGGTCGCCGCCGCCCCAAAGCCCGACGACCGGCCCCATCGGTAGCCAAAAGCTGCGGGCGGGTTCATGGATCGGGCTACACACGGTAACAACCCGCCGCACCCGTTCCGGCATGCGCCCGGCAAGCAGCCGGGCGAACAGGCCGCCCATGCTGAACCCAACGACACTGATGGGGCCGTAGCGGTTGGACAGGGTCACCAGCCGGTCGGTCGCCGCGACGATCAGCTGATCGGTGGGACCGAAATTGACGCCGAGCTCCCAGCCATGCACGTCATAACCGATGTCGATGAGGAAGGTTCGGACCGTCGCCGTGTAAGGGTCGCCGTGCCCTAGCCCCGGCAGCACCAATACCGCGTGCCCGTCGCCTCTGGGCGCTGCCGCAAGCAGTTCCGCCATTGGGATCCGGGGGGTCGGCATGATCATCGCCAAGCCCTCCGCCGCGGTGAGGTGCATGCTGGGGCGGCGGTGTTCGGACGCGGTGGATGACATGACGCGAAGTCTACAGGCGCAGCAGGCGCGCCAACAGCCCCGTGTCGCCGAACGCGCCCGATTTGGACACGATGCGCTGACCGTCCCAGGCGCCGCCGCGCACGATCGAGGTCGGGACGCCCGGTTCCACCTCCCCATCGACGGTCAGGCCAGCGACGCCGAGCGCGTCGCAGAGGGAGCGGAGTGTGGCGCCGCCGGTGACGAAGATGGTGCCTGGACGTGGTAGTTCCGCCAGCAACGCGGCGAATGCGGCGGCGATCTTCTGGGTTGCGGCGTCGCGTGTGGTGGCCGGCGGCAGCTCTACCGAGACGGCGGCGGGCAACGACGGCAACGGCCCAGGCAGACGATGGTGCAGCCGATGGTGCAGTGACCCGGCGGTGGCGAGCTGGCCTAGCGTTATGGGATGATCGGATCCGATCAGCGCCAAAACCGGACCGGACAGCACTGGGCCCGGCACGGGGCGCCGCCCCGTCAGCGCGCCGGCCAAGCCGCCAGTCCCGACCCACAGCACGCTGCCCAAACGCACCTCCGCGACAATGGCGGCCAGATCGGCGTCGGTTTCCGCGTCCCGCAATGGCAAATCGACGCCGGTATCGCGCCACCCGTCGCCGGCGCGCACCAGTTGCCGCCCGCCGCGGGTGATCCGGCCCTGGAATGGGAAGGCCGGCGCGACGATGCAATGCTCGAAGCCGGCGCGGCAGGCATCGAGTTCCAGCGCCACGTGACCGCGCAGGAGGCTGTCGATTTTCTTGAAGGCGATGTTGCCGCCATGCAGCGCCCCGGACAGCCGTTGCATCGCCGCGGCGGCATCGTCCGGCGGCAGATCGCGGGTCCCACTGTCCACCGCAACCGTGCCGACTGGGATGTCGCCCGACCACACCACGGGTACGGGCCCGACCAGCGGCACGAACCGCGCGGCGCTGTCCAGCGCCCCGGTCAGGTCGTCTGCCAGCAGGCGAAGGACAGGTGGTTCAGGCGACGGCGGCGGAGGGGTGCCCATGATGCCGGGACATCATGGGATTGCCCACGGAACGCGGCAAGGTCACGAACTGGAAGTGCGCCTCGGCGACGCGGACGCCTTCCTGCCAGAAATCGATGGTCGAGACCCATTGCCGCGGGAAATGCCGGGGATTGTCGCGATCGATCTCCAGATGCACCATCGCCTCGACTGGCACGCCAGTCTTCGCGTGGGCTCGGAACGCCACGTGGGATTCGTGAATGGCGATACCATGGTCTGTCGGCACGCCTTGAAACAGATGGCTGACCGCCCGCACCAGTTGCTGACCCGCTTCCTGAAACGCCGAACCCGGCACCTTGTCTTCAGTAACACTTGGATGGTTGGGAGGAACCGAGAAGGTGGAGAGGTAGGAATTCGGCCGCAGCACCCGCTTCACGGCATGCACCAGCAGGTCGCTCTCATGGTCCACATGCGCCAGACCCGTGGAGATGTTCTTCGCATCGGCCATCGCGTTCATCGGCGGTCTCCCTACCTGTCGATGTCGGGACGATACGGGATATTTGTATCGTCACGATGTCGTGAGCGGGGAGATTTGTATCGTTTGTATCGCGCGATTCAGGGGCAGGTTTCGAGGCCGCCCGCGCCCGCCGGCCCAAACCATGCTATGCGATCGCCATCGCGATAGCAGCCATTAGACCAGTAACACTCATAAGTCTGGCCGTCCTGGGCACGCAGCCGTCCGAAGCCGCTGGCCGTTGACCCAGTCACCGACGTAACGAGTGCCTTCCGGCCAGGTTTGTACGCAATGACCCGATGACGTCCCCATTTTGTTGAAAGGATTTTCATGGCGGCGGTCAACCGTTAAACAACTCGGTGCAACAATGCCTCATTCGCGAGTACCCGCCGGCAGTTTTCCGCCGCGATGGCGAAACTCCGGTCGAACGTGCCGGTGGTAAGCCACGCGATATGCGGGGTGGCAACGACGTTGGGAAGCACGAATAAAGGATCGGCGAAATCAGGCGGCTCGTCGGCGAAAACGTCGAGCCCGGCACCCGCGAGATGCTCGGACCGCAAAGCGTGCACCAGCGCGGGTTGGTCGACGAGCCCGCCGCGGGCCGTATTGATCAGAATGGCGCCCGGTTTCATGCGCGCCAACGCCGCCGCATCGATGATACGGTCGGTCGCATCGGTCAGCGGCACGTGCAGACTGACAATGTCGGACTCCGCCAGCAGCGCGTCGAGCGAGCGGTAGTCGCCGAGCGCGTCTGGGGCGGGGTTACGCGCGGTGTAGACGATGCGACAGCCGAGCGCCTTCAGTACCGGTGCCAGAAGGCGGGGAATCGATCCGTATCCGACCAAACCCACGGTACGGCCGCCCAGCTCCCCAATGCCGTCCTGCAGTGCGGGATCGCTCCATACGCCTTGTCGCAAGCCGGCATCGAATCGCGGAATACGGCGGATCGTTGCCAGCATCAGCGTCAGCGCCAGCTCGGCGACGGCACGGGAGTTGGTGCCGGGGAGGTTGCAGACGGGAATGCCGCGGGTTTTCGCCGCGTCCAGATCGATGGTGTTCACCCCGACCCCGATTTTCTGGATCAGTTTCAGGCGCGGTGCGGCGGCGATCATGGCGGCGGTGCAGGGTTTCAGGACGTGCCAGAGAACCTCGCAGTCCGGCAGCAGGCGCATCAGCAGCGCATCGTCGGCTTCGGGGCAGACGGCAATGGCCAGATCCGGAACAGCTTTCAGGCGCGCCGCGAGATCGGGGCCGGCGCTGTTGTGGAAGACGACGTTGGTCACTTCGAACGCCCCAGCACCGAACCGCCCGCGTAACGCGCCTTCCCGCCGAGGGCTTCCTCCACCCGCAAGGTTTCGTTCCACTTCGCCATGCGCTCGCTGCGGGCGAAACTTCCAACTTTCAACTGCCCGGCACCCCATCCCACTGCGAGGTGCACGATCGTGGTATCCTCCGTCTCGCCGGAACGGGCGGAAACAATTGCCGAATACCCGCACTCCTTGGCGGCGTTCCAGGCGTCCAGCGTTTCGGTAATGGTGCCGCGCTGGTTTGGTTTCAGCAGCACGGTGTTGGCGGCGCCGACACGCGCGGCCTCGCGGACACGGGACGCCTCGCTGACCAGGAAGTCGTCACCCACAATCTGCACCTTTTTACCAACAGCGGCGGTGAAGGCGCGGAATCCTTCCGTATCGTCCTCGGCCAGGGGGTCCTCAATGGATAAGACCGGGTAACGGGAGACCCAGCCGGTCAGCATCTTCACCATCGCTTCGGTGTCGAGTTCCCGGTCCTCCAGCGCCAGCTTGTATTTTCCTCCACTGCCGAATTCGGATGCCGCGATGTCGAGGGCGATCCCCACCTGCTCGCCGGGGCGGAATCCGGCGCGCTCGATAGCACGCACCAGCGTGTCCAGCGCCTGCTCGTTGGTGGTGAAGGCGGGCCACCAGCCGCCCTCATCGGCAACGCCTTGCAGGGTGCCGGTTTCCTTCATCAGCAGGCCGGCGTGGCGATAGACCTCGGCCGTCCAGTCCAGGGCTTCCGCGAAATTGGCGGCGGCGGGGCACATGATCATGAAATCCTGGATGTCGACGCGCCGCCCGGCATGCGCGCCACCCCCAAAGATCTGGATTTGCGGCAGCGGGATCAGGAATGCATCGGCGCCACCGATGTAGCGGAACAGCGGCTGGCCTGACTCGTGCGCGGCGGCGTGCAGCGCGGCCATCGACACCGACAGCACGGCGTTGGCGCCGAGCCTCGACTTATTCGGCGTGCCATCCAGTTCGATCAGCACCCGGTCCAACCCCGCCTGATCCGCCGCATCCAACCCAGTAACGGCACGGGCGATTTCTCCGTTCACGTTGGCGACCGCGCGCCGAACGTCGTAGCCGCCGAACGTCGGGCCGCCGTCGCGAAGGTCCACCGCCTCCCCCGACCCAGTGGAAGCGCCGGCGGGCGCGATCGCCCGTCCGACGGCGCCGCATTCCAGCATGACATCGGCCTCAACGGTGGGGCGGCCGCGGCTGTCCCAGACGCGGCGGCCGTGCACGAAGGCGATTTTGGTGTCGGTCATGCACGCAACTCCTGGGTCCAGGCTTGCCGGATGGGGTCAAGCCGGTCGGGCGGGTCGGACAGCAGCGCGCGCGCCACGCGGCGCACCCGGTCCTTGTCCGGTTCGGCGGTTATGTATTCGACGGGGGATTTTCCATCCACCCTGGCGAGGAACAGGCCGGGCAGCAGATGCGCCGCGCGCCGTTCGAGGTCGGCTGCGGGTTCCCACGCGATGCCGGCGCGGTACGCGGCAACCATGGCGTCGAAGCAGGCGAGGAACCCATCCTGTGCCGTGGGAGTCCAGAGGCACTTGAGAAGTAAATGATTCAGGCAAAAGGCCAGATCGAAGGCCGGATCACCCCACCAGGCGCATTCCGCGTCCAGGAATACCGGACCGTCCGGGCCGCACAAGATGTTCTTCGGGCTGACATCGCCGTGCACCAACGCGCGCTTGTTGGCCTGGGTCGTTGCCACCAACGCGTTGAACCGGGGCGCCAGATCGGGGTGGGCTCGGGCGGTAGCGACCAGGTAAGGCTCCAACCGGATGTCGTAGAAAATGTTGTCGGTGGGAAAGTCCGCGGCGACGCTGGGATCAGCGGCGGTGGCGGCGTGGATGCGGACCAGCGTGGTCGCGACCTTGGCGGCGAAGGCGGGATCGGCGTGGCCGTCGCGCAGTTGTGCCTTCCATAAAGGATGGTTGTCCGGCGGCAGGAACGCCATGGCCAGGGCGCCGCCCTCCTCATCCTGACCCAGCAGGGCCGGCGCCGCACCGGGAACGGCGGCGTTGGCCCGCTGCATCCAGCGGGCCTCGTACACATTGCGCTCCACCGGTGCCTGCCAGTCGGCAGCGACGCGCAGCTTGGCCAGTGCCCGTTTCACGCAGATCGGGCCGCTTGGAGAATCAATACGCCAGATGTCGGAGGACACGCCGCCGGTCAGGCGTTCACCCGCCATGACAAGGGGGATTAAGTGCATCCGCCGCAACGCGTCGAGAATGTCGGCGGGGGGCAATTCGATCGTCAGGACAGCTTCCTCCATTCCTCCAGCCAGGCATTCAGGCGCTGGCCGCCGTCTTTGGGTGACGTGCTAACGGCGTGCCAGGCGAGGAAGGCGCCACCCTCGGCCCCAATCATCACCACGCCGTCCATCGCCTTGGTGCGCCGCAACGCCTCCAGCGCCTGCTCCGGTGTTTGCACAACGGGGTCGGCGACGTTGAGCGAGGTGTTGACCGACACCTCCACCCCGACGCGCCGGCCCATCGCCCGCAAATAGGCATGGGTGAAGGGATCGGCGTCGGCGCGCACGATCTGAATGCGGCTGGTGTTGTCGAGGTGAACAACGGCCGGGATGACATGGCGCGTATCCGGCCGGGGGCGCGCTGTCAGCACCATGTAGTTGTAAGCGTTGTAGTCGTCGTCCGAGGCCCCGTCCTGCAACACAAACAGGCGCTGTGCCGCCTCCAACGTCGCCATCGGCGCCAGGGGCCGGAACGGCTCGCGGAATTTCACCAGCCGGTTGATGGTCTCCAGCGACTTCGCATTGCACGGGTTGGCAAGGATGGACCGGTGGCCGAGCGCGCGGGGCCCGGTCTCGGCCGCACCCTGGAACAACCCGAGGACGCCATCCCGAGCGATAACCGAGGCAACGAAATCGGCGATTGAGTCGGAGGCCGATCCGAGCTTCGTCCACCCGATATCCTGGCTGGTTCGCAAGGCCGCCTCGATCTCGCTGTCGGTCGGTGCGTCGCCGCAAAAGAAGGCGTGCCGCTGGGGGGCGCCGGGCTTCGCGCCGGCTTGCATGGCGAACTGGAACGCCGCGCCTGCCGCGACTCCGGGATCCCCGGGAATGGGCGGCACCCAGACATGCAGGCAGGTGTCCGGCCGGCCGAGGTTGCGGCGGTAATAGCCGGTACCGAAATGGTCCATCAGCCGCATATTGGCGATCGCGTTCAGCGCGGTGCCGCCGGTCAGCACCAGCTTCGAGCTGCCGGTTTCCCGGATGTAGTGGTCGACGATGTGGAACAGCGCGTCCTCGAACACCAGTTGGGTCGCGGCGGCTTTGTCGAACCGGTCCGTCGCGCTGGTGGTTTCGCCGGTGGCGTCCACCCGCATCACCGCGTCCGGGTTCCACATTTTGTCCAGCGGGATCGGCGGGCCGAGGATTGCCGCCAACGCCGGTGTGTAGGGTTCGGCCTGGAGGCGGCGCGGCCAATTGGCTAAGGCGCGATTCAGCCGGATTTCTCCACCCGGTGCGAAATGAAAAATCTCCCGCAGCTTGCGATAATACGGATTGGTCATCCGGTCGCTGTCGCCCCAGGCAACGGCACCCATATAGCGCCCCTCGCTGCTGAGGATCGTCCAGCCGCCCTGGGTGGAGCTGATCATGCTGTAGAAGCCGCCCAGGGAATCGAAAATGTCCCGATTTCGGTACAACAGCGCCAGCCGGCCGGCGCGCGCGAGGTAGACGGAAATGGCGCCATCGTCGCCGATGCCGTCGATGACGGTGATCAGCACGGGGTCCGGCGATCCCACGAAAGGCGACGCCGCGTAGGAGTAATAGGCGTGATTGCCGTGATGCCGCATGCCGACGATCGGCATCGGCCCAGGCAGCCCCAGCTGCTTACCCAGGCGAGCCGGCGCCCGCGTGGCTCGGCGGATGTGCTTGATGTTCATCGCCCCGAACTGGTCGGGGTCCAGCAGGATCCGGCTGGCCGGCAGTTCGGCGCAAACGCTGCCCAGCAAGGTCGCGGCGAGCTGGACGTAATCCCAGCTGGCCACGCAGGCATGAATGTCCTGGGCGCGAATGCCCAGTCCGGCCGCGGTGCTCATCAGGGCGTCCAGGCTGTGCTGCGGGTAGTCGGTGCAGTTCTTGACCCCGGTATACCGCTCCTCCTCATTGTTCCGAATCAGGTTCACGCCGCGTTCGGCCGATACCTCCACCAGCGCGGCCCCGCTGTTGTGGCCAGCGGGGCCGATACCCAGCAGCCAGGCGGTTTCGCCGCGTTGGAGTTTCGCCGTCAGGGCGGCCGAACGTTCCCGGGCATAGGCGCTCGATGGAGTCAGAAAGGATCGGCGTGCCGCGTAGGCCGACAGGACCGGGTAGCCGATCGCATGGGCGGCTTGGCCCAGAAGCCGATGGGTCGGGCTGTATCGTCCGAAAGTCGTGGGCATGGGGGTAGTCTTCTCCTTAGCGGTCGCGCCGCACAATGCGCCTCTTGAGGCGGACCCAACCTCCGCGCACACTACGGGGACAAGGGGAATGGGGGAAGAAACGCCGTGGCCGAAGCTCTGGAAGCCGATTACGTCGTCGTGGGGGCCGGGTCGGCCGGCTGCGTCATGGCGGCGCGCCTGTCCGAGGATACCAAGACCAAGGTGGCGCTGCTGGAGGCCGGCGGCAACGACAACCATTTCTGGATCCATGTACCGCTGGGGTTCGGCAAGACCTTCGCCGACCCCAAGGTCAACTGGATGTTCGAAACCGAGCCGGATACGAGCGGACGGCGGATGTACTGGCCCCGGGGGAAGGTCCTGGGCGGGTCGTCGTCGATCAACGGCATGATTTACATCCGCGGCCAGAACGAGGATTTCGACCACTGGCGGCAACTCGGCAATCCCGGCTGGTCCTCGGGGGATGTGCTGCCGTATTTCAAACGATCCGAAAGCCAGGAACGCGGCGGCGACGATTGGCACGGCGGCGCCGGGCCGCTGGCGGTGTCGGACGTGCGCTACACCCACCCGATTTGCGACGCCTTCATCGAGGCGGCGGTAGAGTTGGGCTTCCCCCGCAACGACGACTTCAACGGCAAGGTGCAGGAGGGCGTCGGCTACCAGCAGACCACCACCAAAAATGGCAAGCGCTGGTCCACCGCCGTGGGATATCTGAAACCCGCGATGAGCCGCCCCAATTTGCGGGTGATCACACGCGCCTTGACGGAACGGGTGGTGTTCGAGGGCAAGCGCGCCGTGGGTATCGCGTTCGAGGAAGCCGGCGTGAAGAAATTCATTCGCGCCCGCAAGGAGGTGATCCTGTGCGGCGGCGCCATCGGATCCCCGCATATTCTGCTGTTGTCCGGCGTCGGGCCGGCGGACCATCTGAAAGAGCATGGTATCGATGTCGTGCACGATTTGCCGGGCGTCGGGCAGTCGTTGCAGGACCATTATTCCGGAGCGGTGAAGCTTCGCTGCAACCAGGCGATCACACTGAACGACACGATGCAGAGCTCCTTCCGCAAGCTGGCGGTGGGGATGGATTACATTTTCCGCCGCCGTGGGCCGTTGACCATGGGCGTTGGGCCGGTAGCGCTATTCGCGAAAACGCGGCCGGAATACGCGTCCCCGGATGTGAAGTTCACCATTTCGCCGTTCAGCGCGGATAATCCGGCGAAGGGGCTGCACGATTTCTCCGGCTTTACGCTGATCGGGTATCAATTGCGGCCGGACAGCCGGGGGGAGCTGAAGCTGCGCAGCGCCGATCCCCGCGACACCCCGTCGATGTTTCCAAATTATTTGTCGGCGGAGCTGGATCAGCGGACGATTATCGACAGTCTGAAATGGTGCCGGCGATTCCTGGAAACGGATCACCTGCGGAAGTTCATCGAGTCCGAATATCTCCCCGGCCCCGCCGTGCAGTCCGACGACGAACTGCTGGATTACGCGCGCCGCACCGGGGGCACGACGTTCCACCAGACCAGCACCTGCCGCATGGGGCCGGATGCAATGGCCGTGGTGGATGCGGAATTGCGGGTGCATGGGCTGGAGGGGCTGCGGGTGGTCGATGCCTCGATCATGCCGACGGTGGCTTCGGGGAATACGAATGCACCGACGATCATGATCGCGGAGAAGGCTTCGGATATGATCCGGGGGAGGCCACCGCTGGCGGCGGCTTAGGGGGGGTGCCGAACGCCGCTGTCACACCGTCAGATACCGGCTCCTGATCTCCGCCTCTTCGGCGCGGAATTTTTCGGGGGAGGCGCCGTAGACCATGCGGCCTTTGACCATGATGTGCAGTTCGTTCGCGACCGCCTCGGCGAGCTTCATGTTCTGCTCGACCAGGAGGATCGTCACGCCGGTTTCGCACAGGACCTGAATCACGCGCGCCAGTTCGCGTACAACCAAAGGCGCCAGTCCCTGACTCGGCTCATCCAGCAGAAGCACTTTCGGGTCGCTCACCAGCGCTCTCGCGATGGCCAGCATTTGCTGTTCGCCGCCGGACAGATGGGCGCCCTTGTTGCGGGCGCGTTCGCGCAACGATGGGAACAACTCCAACAGCTTGGGGATAGGCCAAGCCTTGGCTTGGGTGCGTTCGGCCACCTTGATGTTCTCGATCACGCTTAAGTCCGGAAAGATCAACCGCCCCTCCGGCACGTACGCGACGCCTGCTCGGGCCACCTGGTGCGGCTGCCAGCCGGCGATATCGATCCCATCCAGCATCACCCGCCCGCTTGTCGGTGTGACCAGCCCCATGATGCTGCGCAGCGTGGTGGATTTGCCGACGCCGTTGCGCCCTAGCAACGCGCAGATGCGGCCGGGCGGGACGACAAGATCGACGCCTTGCAGGACGTGGCTGGCGCCGTAATGGGTATTGAGGCCCTCAATCGTCAGCATCAGGCGTACCCTCCGAGATACGCGCTTTGCACCGCGGGATCGGCTTTAACCGTTTCAGGCTCGCCGTCAGCGATGACCGCGCCGCGGTGCAGCACGGTTATCTTCTGCGCGAGACGGAACACGACCTCCATATCGTGTTCCACCAGCAATACGGTCAGGCCGCCGCTGGCGAACAACCCACCCAGAACCTCCACCGCCTGGGCGGTTTCTTCCACCGACAGGCCTTGGGTGGGTTCGTCCATCAGCAACAGCCGGGGCTGCTGCGCCAGGGCCATGGCGACATCCAGCAGGCGCTGGTCGCCGTGTGACAACAGGCCGGCGGGGCGTTCGGCGACGTGCGTCAGACCCAGCCGTTCCAGGGCCGCATCGCCGCGGCGGGCCGCTTCGGCGAAGACGGCGCCGCCGCCCAGGGGGCGCCAGCGCTGCTTGTCGCGGGCCTGCGCGGCCAGTTTGGTGTTCTCCCGGGCGGACATCTCCGGGAACAAAGCGGTGATCTGGAAGGTGCGGGACATGCCTAGCTGGCAACGGCCGAAGGCCGGCATGGTCGTCACGTGCTGGCCGTCGAAGATGACGTTACCCTCGGTGGGTTTCACCACGCCGGTGATCAGGTGAAACAAGCTGGTTTTACCGGCACCATTGGGGCCGATGATGGCGCGTACCTCACCCGTTTCCACCGTCATGGTGACCTGATCGACAGCCAGGATGCCACCGTAACGCTTGGTCAGGTCTTGGAGTTCCAGCAGGGCCATCAGTGAGATCCCACCGAACGACGGCGGCGCGCGAGGCCGAGAATCCCCTCCGGCGCGAACAGCACGAACAGGATGAAGATCACGCCGAAGAACAGCGCCCAGGAGTCGGTGTAGGTGGACAATTGTTGTTGCACCAACAGGAAGAACGCAGCGCCCAGGATCGGGCCGACCAGTGTGCCGGTGCCGCCCACGATCACCATGATCAGCACCTGCCCGGACAGCAGCCAGAACAGCAACTCGGTGTTGGCGAAGCCGGCGAAGGGGGCATAGAGCGCGCCGGCCAGCCCGCCGAGCATATAGGAGGCGGCGACGACGGCGATTTTATAAAGCCGCGTGTTGTAGCCTAACGACAGGGTCTTTGCCTCATTCTCCCGGATCCCCCTGAGCACCGCCCCGAAGGGGGAGCGCACCAAGGCGCGGGCGAACAGGAAGCCGCCGAACAGGCAGGCCATGGTGAGGTAGTAGAAGCCGGTTTTGGTCCCGAAATACGTGGTGCCGAACGGCCCGGGGCGGCGCGGAATGCCGGCCAACCCATCGGAGGCGCCCGTAACGGATGTCCATTTAAAGGCCACCGCGTACAGCAGTTGTGCGAAGGCCAGGGTCAGCATGGAGAACGATACGCCGGTTGCCTGGGTGCAGACCCAGGCCACGCCGATGGCCACGAACCCACTGAACACGCCCGCCATCAGCACCGCGAAGGGCAGCGGGATGTCGGTATGGAGTAGTATATTGCCGCAAGTGTAGGCTCCCAAGCCGTACGCCGCGGCGTGTCCGAATGAAATTAAGCGGGCGTAGCCAACCATGAGGTCCAGGCTCATGGCGAACAGGCCCATGATCAGCGCCTCGGTCAGCAAAGTCATGGCATAGGGCGGCAGGCCGAAGGGCAGCAGTGCCAGCAGCACCGCCACGGCGATCATCATGCGCATGCCGTTACGCCTCCTTGCCCAGAAGGCCGCCGGGCCGGACGACGAGGATGGTCAGCATGATCAGGTACATGAACGCCATGGCGAAATCGGGGAAATAGTAGCTACCGAACACCTGCACGAAAGCCACCAGCAGAGCCCCGATCATAGAGCCCAGGAAGCTACCCATGCCGCCGATGATGACGATCACGAAGGTGTCGATCACCGCGTTGGGCGCCATGCCGAGGGATGCGGTGACCATGGGTGCGGCGAATACCCCGCCGATGCCGGCCAGCCCGCAGCCGATGCCGAACACAGCGGACCGCACCAGACGCACGTCGGTGCCCAGGGCGTGCACCATCTCCGCATTCTGCGACGTCGCGCGGATCAGCAAACCCAGGCGGGTTCGTTCCAGGAACTGCCAGATGACCAGCGCAACGACGATCCCGGACCCAGCGAGGAAAAGGCGATAGATCGGGAACGGCTCATCGAGGATGAAGACGATGTCGGACAGGGAGGCCGGCATCTGCACCTGCAGCGCTTCCACGCCCCAGAGCAGTCGGATCGCCTCCCCCATCACCAGCGTCAGGCCGAACGTGACCATCAGAAAGGCGTGCCCGTCCCGCCCGTACAGCCGACGGAGGATGCCCAGCTCGAACGCCGCGCCAAAACCGCCCACCAGGATGGGGGCGGCGATCAGCGCGAGCCAAAAATTGCCTGTCAGATGCACCGCCGACCAGCCGACATAGGCCCCCAACATGAAGAAGGCCCCATGAGCGAAGTTGACGATCCGCATAATGCCGAAAATCAGCGTTAGCCCGCAGCCCAAGAAGAATAGCAGCGCCGCCTGAGACAATGCGTTCAAGCATTGGGTAACCAGAAAAGGAAGGAGGTCCATCCGTCAGCTGTCGTACGTCATCTTGCCACAGGCCGGCGTCACCTGATCCGCCGGGAAGGTCGCGATCAGTTCCGGGATCGGCTTGTCGAACCCCGCCTTCTTCACGACTTTCACCATGAAGCCCTGCTGCTCCCCCTGATGGTCGCAGGCGCGAATTTTGACGTGGCCCTTGATGCTGTCGATCTCGATATTCTCCAGCGCGGGGCGGAGCTTGTTGGCGTCGATGCTGCCCGCCTTTTCGATGCCGGCCGCCAGAACCAGGCCCGCCTGCCACTGCTCACCCTCGAACGTGTCGGGGACGGTGTTGTATTCCTTCTTCCACATCTCCACGAATTCCGCATTCGCGGCGCCGGGGAAGGTGAAGCTGTAGCGGGACGATCCGACCAGACCGAGTGAAGCCTCCCCGGTGGCGGCGATGCTGTTGAGATCGACGATTTCGGTCAGCAGCTGCACCTTGTCGGACAGGCGGTACTGTTTAGCTTGCGACAAGAACGCCGCGTTGTCGTCGCCCTGCATCACGATAAAGCAAGCATCCGCACCCGATTGGCGGATTTTGGTGATGTAAGTGGAGAAATCCTTGGTGCCGATCGGCGAGTAGACGTCGCCCACGAAATTCTTGCCGGCGCGCTGTACCTCGTCCTTGAACACGCCGATGCTGTTGTGGCCCCAGGCATAGTCCATCCCGATGGCGAAAAACCCCTTGAAGGCCGCCTGCCGCAGATACAGCGACACCGCCCGCGTCCCCATCGGGCCGGAGGTATTCGCTCGGAAGAAGTTCGGCACCAACGATGAACCGGTCAGCCGCCCGTCGCCGTTATCAGACGACATGAACACCGCGTTCCACTCGGCCAGTTTCGGCACCACGGCCAAAGCTTCCGACGACAGGGTCATGCCGAACAGCAGCCGGCAGCCGTCACGCTCAACCACATCCTGCGCCTTGCGCACGCAGGTGGCCGGATCGCCGGCGGTGTCCTGAATGACAAGCTGAATCGGCCGCCCCAGCAGCCCGCCCTTGGCATTGGTGTGCTTGGCCCAGAACTCGGCGCCGCGACGCATTTGCGCCCCGATTTCGCCAGCAGGTCCGGTCAGCGCCACCGGCATGCCGATCTTGATGGGTGTGTCGCCCAGGGCATGCCGCAGCACCACGGGTGAAGCAAGCGCGCTGACAAGCAAGGTTCGGCGGTTCAGGCCGGGGAATCCGGTCATGGTGGTGTCCTCCCAGGATCAGGCCCTCGGTTGGTTCCGAGGGCCTGTCGTGCTAGTTTACGCGACTTCGGTGGTTTTGAAATCCGCCGGGACGATAATTTCCAGCATCTCGCAATCCGCCGAGTAATCCAGCACTGTGTGCTCGATCCCCGGCGGTTGCAGCCAGCAGCTGCCGGCGGACATCATCTGCTCCCCATGCCCCTCGAACTCATTCTTGATCCAGCCCTTCAGGACGTAGATCAGCTGGAGCTCGGTTTCATGCACATGCCGCTTGCGCACTTCGTCGGTGCAGGGCGGGATCAGGCGGATAACATGCGCCCGGCACAGCCCGCCGGAGGCGGCGGCGATCCCAAGGTCCCGATACTGCGCGTAGGGCCGCAGGCCGTCGGCCTTGAAATCTGCCTCGTTCAGATGGCTGACGTTGAAGGTCTGTTGGGGCGCAGCGGATTTCAGGCGCGGCGCCGGCGCGATAACCCGAGCGCGAGGGGCCGCGGCCTTGGCGACGGCGGCTTTTTTGCCGGGCGGGCGGCCGACCGGCCGTTTCGCGGCAGCTTTTTTGCTCGGCGGGCGCCCAACTGGACGCTTGGCGGCAACCTTGGCGGCAGCGGCCTTCTTGCCAGGCTGACGCCCCACGGGGCGCTTCGCCGGAGCGGCAGCTTTCTTGCTCGGGGGACGACCGACGGAACGCTTCGCGGGTGCCTTGGCGGCAACGGCCTTTTGGGCGGGCGGACGGCCGAACGGGCGCTTCGCGGGGGCAGCGGCTTTTTTGCCCGGGGGACGACCGACGGGACGTTTCGCGGGCGCCTTGGCGGCGGCAGCCTTTTTTGGGGCCGCTTTTTTGGCCGCGGCCTTCGCCGGCGCCGCTTTCTTCGCCGCGGTTTTCTTCACGGCGGCCTTCTTCTTCGATACTGCTCTGGCCATGACGTTTTCCTGGGTTGCTCTGAGGCTGGTGACGCATAGTATCGCCGTATTCAACCGGTGATTTCAAGGGGCCGAAATCAAACTGATCGCGGACGGGCTCCCAACTTTAATCCGCGTCGCGGTTTGTGTCAGACGGCCGGTGTCCGGGTCGATACGGAAAACGGTGATATCGTCGCTGTCCTGGTTGGCTGCGAATATCTGGCCCCCGCCTATATCCAGCGTAAAGAACCGAGGCCGTGTGCCGCCGGTCGGGGTATTTTCCACATACGTCAGGTGCCCCGTCCTCTGATCGATATTGTACAGAACGATGGCGTCCTGGCCCCGGTTCGACACGTAAAGAAACCGCCCACAATGCGAGATCGCGATCTCCGCCGTGGTATTTCGCCCCGCGTGACCGCCGGGAATCGTCGTCGTGACCTGCACTTCGGTCGCATGGCCGGTGTCGCTGTTCCAATGGAACGCCGTCACCGTCGAATCCAGCTCGTTGTTCACATACAGGATCGGTAGCGTCTGGTGGAATATCGTGTGCCGCGGCGCCGCACCGATTTTCGACGCAATGGAGCCCTGCGCGGTGGGTGCGATGCGGCCGTTCTCGAAGCGGAAGAAGAAGGTGCGGTCGAAACCCTTGTCCGGTATCACGACGAAGCGGCCGCTGGGGTCGAAAATCGCCGCGTGAGGATGGGACTGAGTCTGATGCACGGGATCGGGACCGGGTGTGCCTTGTAGCGTGAAGGATTGGCTTACCGGCAACACCTTCCCGTCATCCGCGATCGGCATCACCGCGACGGTGCCGGTTCCATAATTGGCCACAACCAAATGCCGTTCGGTGGCATCCAGGGCCGTATCCACCGGATTGGTGCCGCCGCAGTCTTGCTGGTTCAGCAGCGTCAGACGCCTGGTCGACCGCTCGATGCTGAAGGCACTGATTAAATTACGCCCGCCATGCACCGACCAAAGACGCGTTCCCGCACGGTTCAGCGTAAACAATGAGGGGTTTTCCAGCCCACCGATATTCTGCAAATGAGTCCAGGCACCGCTGCCCACGTCGATGCGATAGACGTTGATGCCATTGCCGCGACCATCGCGGTCTGGCGTGGTGTAGCCACCGACATAAGCGAACATGCAAATCCCTCCGGGTTTTCCCAACTATAGCCCGGCGCCACGTCCATTCACATACAGCGCGTAGACCGAGGTGCTGGCGCACATGAACAGCCGGTCTTTCTTCCTGCCACCGAAACAGACGTTGGCGCAGCCCTCGGGCAGATGGATTTTGCCGATCAAATCGCCGCTCGGCGCGTAGCAGCGCACGCCGTCTTCCGTCGGGTCGCCCCACCCCATGCTGCACCAGACATTGCCGTCGACATCGCAGCGCAACCCATCGGTCATGCCGGGCCGGAAATCGTCGGCGAACACGCGGCCGTTGCGCAGCACCGCACCATCCACGTCCAAAACCCGGATATGGGCCGGCCCACCGTGCGAAATACCACTGTCCACGACGTAGAGTTTGGTCTCATCGGGAGAAAACCCGATGCCGTTGGGGCGCACGAAATCGTCTGCGACCACGGTCGCCGCGCCAGTCGTGGGGTCCAGGCGATAGACGTTGCGTGGCAACTCGGCCTCCGCCACATGGCCTTCATAGGGGCCGTCGATGCCGTAGCCAGGGTCGGTGAACCACACCGCACCGTCGCTCGCCACCACCACATCGTTCGGAGCATTCAACTTCTTGCCCTGAAACCGGTCGATCAGCACGGTCACCGATCCATCGAGTTCGGTGCGGGTGACGCGGCGGGAGTCATGCTCGCAGGAAATAAGCCGTCCCTGGCGGTCGCGGGCGTTGCCGTTGGTGTAGTTCGACGGCGTGCGGAACACCGACAAATGCCCGTCGGATTCCTGCCAGCGCAGCATGCGGTTGTTCGGGATATCGCTGAAAATCAGGCAGCCGTGGTCGCCGAACCAAACCGGCCCCTCGGCCCAGCGGAAGCCGGTGGCGATACGCTCGATCGCCGCGTTGCCCTGTTTGTAGACGAAGCGTTTGTCCAGCGGTTCGATCCGCGGATCGGGGTACCGTGTATCGGGCAAATTGCCGAGGGGCAGGGACATGCGAACTCCTTGGGACGTTTCCCGGCAAGATAATCCCGATGGGCGCGCACCGGCCAGCCCCGCCACTGGCGCGGGTGGCATGACGGCCGCCGCACCGCAATGCTTTCGTCGCCACCCGCGCATGCTCGATGAACGCGTGGGCCGCGGCACTTTGGGTCCGGTATTTTAGTGTCACAATCGCAACCTGCAACGGTTTTCTCAGGCTGATGGGTAGAATTTTCAAATCCCACCGTCTGGCGTTGAACTGCACCAGCGAACTGGGAAACGCGGTGACATAGGGGCCGCCTGGCAGAACACCCCCGAGCAGAAGGAGCTTGCGACACTCCGGGACCGCTCCTCCCGGTTCCACGCTTTCGCGGTTGAGGGGCTGCCGAGGACGTCAAGATGCTATTCGCCTCCGTCGCCGCGAAGCGGGGGTATGTGCCGAATATGCTGCGCATGCTGGGGCACGCCCCGCTGGTGTTGGCGGGCTACCTCGGCTTCAGCGCACAGCTTAACAACGGTGCTTTGCCAGCCGCGTTACGGGAGCGTATCGCCATCGCGGCCGCGGCGGCGAATGCATGTCCACCCTGCCTCGCGGCCCACACAGCGCTCGGGCGTGGGGAAGGGCTATCAGACCAGGCGTTGTCGGACGCCCGGGATGCGAAGTCGGACGCCGGTCATCAAGAAGGCTTGAAACAAAAAGCGGAAAAGCGAAGCGCCTTCCGCCGTGCTTACCCCCGCCCCCCGTCGAAGAACTCCTTCATCCGAGCGAAGAAGCCCTCATTCTCCGGGCTACCTTTGGTGTTCTTCTGGCCTTCGGCGTCGAACTGCTCCAGCAGCTCCCGCTGCCTGGGGCTCAGGGACTGCGGCGTTTCCACCGTGACCTCGATCACCATGTCGCCGCGCGCGGGGTTGCGCAGGACGGAGAAGCCTTTGCCGCGCAAGCGGAATTGCTGGCCGGTCTGGGTGCCGGGCGGGATTTTGACCTTGGCTTTGGTGCCGTCGATCACCGGCACCTCCACGTCGCCGCCAAGGGCCGCTTGAGTCATCCGCAGCGGCACACGCATCAGGATGTGCGCGCCCTCCCGCTGGAAAAACTCGTGCTGACGGACGCTGACATGCACGTACAGGTCGCCATTGCGAATGCCCTGGCCGCCGGCCTCACCTTCGCCGGTCAGGCGGATGCGGGTGCCGTCGTCCACGCCGGCGGGAATCGACACCTGCAAGCTGCGTTCGCGCTGCACGGTGCCCGCGCCCCGGCAGGTGCGGCAGGGGTTGCGGATGGTCTTGCCCTGGCCGTTGCAGGTGGGGCAGGTGCGTTCGATGGTAAAGAAACCCTGCTGCGCGCGGACTTTGCCGGCACCGCGGCAGGTAACGCAGGTCGCGGCTTCCTTGTTGGCGTCGGCGGACCCGCTGCCCGAGCACGCCTCGCACGCCACCCGAGTGGGTACGCGCAGGGTGGACTTGGTGCCAGCGAAGGCTTCTTCCAGGGTGATTTCCACCGCCTGCTGGATGTCGTTGCCTTGGCGCGGGCGCCCGCGATTGCCAGCCATCTGGCCGAACATCTGCTCGAAGATATCGCCCAGCCCGCCGCCGGCATTGAAATCGAAGCCACCGGCTTGCTGGCCGCCGCCCTGCTCGAACGCCGCGTGGCCGAAACGGTCGTAGGCAGCGCGCTTCTGGTCGTCCTTTAGGACATCGTATGCTTCGCTCAGATCCTTGAATTTCGCCTCGGCGCCTTTGTCCCCCGGATTACGGTCCGGGTGGTATTGCATGGCGAGCTTGCGGTACGCCTTTTTCAGGTCGTCCGCGGAGGCATCCTTGGCCACGCCGAGCGTGGTGTAGAAATCTTGTTTGGCCATGTTAGACCGGTCCCCAAACACGAAGCTGTAAATGCGTCGCGCCCGGCTTCATCGAAGCGCGGGCGCGAGCGGTCTTCCAAACCGGACCGAAAACCTCAGCCCGCTTTCTTCTTCTTGTCGTCGACTTCCTCGAATTCGGCGTCGACAACCTTCTCGTTCGGGTTGGCTCCGCCGGCCGCGCCGGGGCCGGCAGCACCGGCGGCTTGCGCCGCTTCGGCCTCGGCCTTGTACATCGCCTCGCCGATCTTCATCGCGGCCTGGCTCAGGCGTTCGGTTGCCTGCTTGAGGGCCTCGACGTCGGTGCCTTCCAAAGCGGACTTGGCAGCGGCAATGGCAGCCTCCGCTTCGCCCTTGTCCTGGGCACCCAGCTTGTCGCCGTGCTCGGACAGGTTTTTCTCGACCTGATGCACGAGGCCTTCCGTGTGGTTGCGGGTTTCCACCATCTCGCGCCGCTTCTTGTCGGCTTCGGCGTTCGCCTCGGCTTCCTTGACCATGCGCTGGATGTCGGCTTCCGACAGGCCGCCGGACGCTTGGATGCGGATCTGCTGCTCCTTGCCGGTGGCCTTATCCTTCGCCTGGACGGACACGATGCCGTTGGCGTCGATGTCGAAGGTCACCTCGATCTGCGGCACACCGCGCGGGGCGGGCGGCAGGCCGGTCAGGTCGAAATTGCCCAGCAGCTTGTTGTCGGCCGCCATTTCCCGCTCGCCCTGGTAGACCTTGATGGTCACGGCGGACTGGTTGTCGTCGGCGGTGGAGAACACCTGCGATTTCTTGGTCGGGATGGTGGTGTTACGCTCGATCAACCGGGTGAACACGCCGCCCAGGGTTTCGATGCCCAGCGACAGCGGGGTCACGTCCAGCAGCAGCACGTCCTTGACGTCGCCGCGCAGCACTCCGCCCTGCACCGCGGCGCCGATGGCAACCACTTCGTCCGGGTTGACGTTGCGCGCCGGCTCACGGCCGAAGAAGCTCTTCACCGCGTCGATGACCTTGGGCATGCGGGTCATGCCGCCGACCAGGATCACTTCGGTGATGTCGCTGGCGGTGACGCCGGCATCCTTCAACGCCGCGCGGCACGGCCCCAGCGTCCGGGTGATCAGGTCGTCGACCAGCGCTTCCAGCTTCGCGCGGGTGATCTTCATCACCAGGTGCTTGGGGCCGGAGGCATCGGCGGTGATGAACGGCAGGTTGACTTCGGTCTCACGAGACGACGACAGCTCGATCTTCGCCTTCTCGGCGGCTTCCTTCAGCCGCTGCAGCGCGAGCTTGTCGGAGCGCAGGTCGATGCCCTGGTCCTTTTTGAACTCATCGGCCAAGTAGTCGATGATGCGCAGGTCGAAATCTTCTCCGCCCAGGAAGGTGTCGCCGTTGGTGGATTTCACCTCGAACACCCCGTCGCCGATTTCCAGTACGGAGATGTCGAAGGTGCCGCCGCCGAGGTCGTAGACCACGATGGTGCCGGCACCCTTCTTGTCCATGCCATACGCGAGCGCGGCGGCGGTAGGTTCGTTGATGATGCGCAGCACGTCCAGACCGGCGATGCGGCCGGCGTCCTTGGTGGCCTGACGCTGGCTGTCGTTGAAGTACGCGGGAACCGTGATGACCGCCTGGGTCACCGGCTCACCGAGGTACGACTCAGCCGTCTCCTTCATCTTACCCAGCACGAAGGCGCTGATCTGGCTCGGGGAATATTTCTCGCCGCGGCACTGCACCCAGGCGTCGCCATTGTCGCCCTTGACGATTTCGTAGGGCACCATGCCCTTGTCCTTGGCGACCAAGGGATCGTCATAGCGGCGGCCCATCAGGCGCTTGATGGCATAAAGGGTGTTGGTCGGGTTGGTGACCGCCTGGCGCTTGGCGGATTGGCCGACGAGCCGTTCCCCGTTGTCGGAGAAGGCGATCATGCTGGGCGTGGTACGGGCGCCCTCACTGTTCTCGACGACCCGAACTTCGCTGCCTTCCATGATGGCGATGCAGGAGTTCGTGGTGCCAAGGTCGATACCGATAACTTTACTCATGGAAAACTCCTTCTAGCGGGCGCGGGCGGCCCGAAGCACCGCGCGCACCCCTGTGGGTGAATAAGGGGGATGTATGAGGGCAAGGGGCCCTGGGCAAGGGTTCCGGGTTGCTTTTTTGTCATTTTGCCGCGGTTAGGCGGCGTTGCTGGCGATCTCGACCGGCGGCGCCTTGGCGACGACCACCATGGCGGGCTTCAGCAGCCGCCCGTGCAGGGTCCAGCATGCGGTCCAGGCCTGCATGACGGTGCCTGGCTTATGGGCGTCGCTCTCTTGCTCCTGCATCGCCTGATGCAGGTTGGGATCGAACGGCTTGCCGACCGGGTCCTCCTTTTTGATGCCGTTGCGCTCGAGGATACCGGTGAAGCTGCGTTCGACGCCCTCCAGCCCCTCACGGACCTTGACGACGATCGCCGGCAGGTCGTCGGACGGGGGCGGCAGGCTGTCGATGCCGCGCTTCAGGTTCTCCGCCGCCTCCACAACGTCGGTGGCGAACTTCTGCACGGCGTACTGTCGCGCGTCGTCGGCGTCGCGGCGCGCTCGGGCCCGGACGTTGGCGTTCTCCGCCTCCGACCGGATCCAGCGATCCTTCATCTCCGCCAGTTCGGCTTCCAGCTCGGCGATGCGGGCGGTGGCCGCCTGCATCACCTGTTCCGGGGTTCGAGGGGTTTCTGGGGTGGCGGCATCCGGGCCAGTCTCGGTCGCCGGTTGCTCGGGATTGTGTTCGTGCTCGGTGCTCATGGCCCGTCAGTTAGGGCGGCGAGGGGCCTGCGACAAGCGGGGGGAGCAATGATTGTCGGTGGCGTGGCACACCGGCACCGATGGCGGTAGAATGCTTCCCCACTGGCGGGTATGGACAAACTGCGCTCGTTCGAGTCGTTCCCTGAGAAATTTCGCCACTTCTGTTCAGTTCGCGGGTCTCCACACTCCGGGTCTCCACACTCAATGACGATTCGTCGCGCAGGCCGGAATTCGCGATCTGGTGCTCCCATGCGGTGCCATGGCTGGCCGATGGCCCGTCGCTGCCCACCTTCGCAGAGGTGCCGACCCCGTGAATGCGGGTTGAACAGCGACCGACCGGTATCCCGCTACACCACCTTCCGAGCCCGCAGATCCGCGATCTCGGCCGCGCCATAGCCCAGCCCGGAAAGCATTTCCTCATTATGCGCCCCCAGTTCCGGCGCGATCCCGATCTTCGCCGGGGTTTCCGAGAAATGCCACGGCGAGCCATGCACCTTCAGCCGCTTGCCGTGCTTCGGATACTCGACCTCGGTCACATAGCCGTTCGCCAGCACGTCGGGATCGTTCGAAGCCTCCAGCAGCGTATTGATCGGCGCCGCCACGATGTCGGCGCCGCGCAAGCGAGCAACCCAATCGTCGCGGAGCCCGGTGGCGAACAGGCCGTCGAGGATACGCAACAACGCCGACCGCTTTTCGTCCGATCCAATAATCACGCCAAGGTTGGCGTAACCCGCCGCCTCCAGCGCCGGGAAGAATCCCAGCGCGGTCATCGCGGTCTTCCACACGCGGTTGCCGTTCAGCTGGAACACCAGCGGCTTGCCGTTGCGGTCGTTGAAGCTCGCGCTCATGCCGGGCCGATCCGGGGTGCCGGTGATGCGGGCCTGGCCGGTCACCGGGTCCCGGTTGCGCCACATCGTGGTGGTCAGCGTCCAGCCCATCAAACGGATCTGGCCGCCCAGCAAAGAGCAATCGACTTTTTGGCCGATTCCGGTGGTACGGGCGTGGGTCAGCGCGGCCAGGGCGCCGCCGAACGCCAGGATGGCGCAGGTCTCATCGGCCACCGACACGATCCCGGTGCGCAGCGGCTGGCCGGGGTTGGAGTAGGCCTCGGCGATGCCTCCCAGCGCCTGCGCCATCGAGTCCGTACCCGGCAGGTCGGCGTGCGGGCCGTTCGGGCCGTAGCCGGAGATCGACATATAGACCAGCCTGGGGTTCACCTTGCGCAGGGCCTCATACCCAAAGCCGTTCTTTTCCGCCGCGCCCGGGCGGAAATTCTGGCCGAAGATGTCGGCCTGGGCGACCAGTTTGCGCAGGATCTCCTGCCCCTCCGGCGTTTTCAAATTCAGCGTCATGCTTTTGACGCCGCGGTTGTTGGTTTCGAAATAGGTGCTGGGCATGCCCGGCAGCACGCTATTGCCACGGGAAGTATCGCCGCCGTCAGGCACCTCGATTTTTATGACCTCGGCGCCGAGGTCGGCCATCAGCATATAGGGCACGGTGCCGGCCTGCGCGGTGGAGCAGGCGACGACTTTCACGCCAGCCAAGGGGCCGTGGGTGGGTGGGGGCATGGCAAACTCCTGTAGCGCGTTGCGTCGGGCGATTAAGCCGCGCGATCTGGATATCGGGCAACCGGGTGGGCGGCAATTTTTTGATCGCGGACGGAGGACAAAAGGCACGATTCCGATTGACAAGTTGGACCGTTCGGCGTTAAATAACGCCGTTTTCAACAACAAAGGAGGGTGTAAAAAGACATGACGCCACCTGGTTTGTTCGTAGTTGCCGATTGACTTGGCATCGGTAACGTATATCAAAGTCCAAGCTTATACTCGGCTTTATCGCTCGAGTGCGGAGGTTGAGCCTCCGTGATGACCCCCGCTTACGCCGCGTGCGTGCGGGGGTCTGTGCTTCACCCCCAATTAGCTTCCAGACGAACCGTGGAACGCAACACGGTTTAACGCCGGGCTGGTGCGAGCAGCCAGACAATAACGACGACCAGCGCGCCGGCAACAGCGGGGATCACGGTCAGCCAGGTTCCCGCGGCGGCCAGCGCAGCGGTGGCGGCCCAACTGACGGAGGACAAAGCCTCGGCGTAGGTGGTGAAACGGGACGCGGTCTGTCGGCGACGGATGCGGCCCCGGTGGGCTTGCAGGCGATACCAATACTGGATGGCAGTGGCGGACACCGCCGCGAGCATGATGCCGATGACGGCGGCGATCCCCGCGCGCGGCGAAAGCCCCAGGAGAATCAGCAGAAACGGGGAGAAAACCATCAGCGTGCCGCCGATCGTCGCCTCGAACTTGGCGAGCAGGATCAGCGACACCGGCACGGGCGCGGTGCCAATCAGGTCGGGCGCATCCTCCCCCGAGATTGCCAACCAAGCGAGGCCGCCGGAAAACTGGCCGGAGGCGGTGACCAGTACCGGTACCAGCAGCGTGATCGCGTCGATGCCAGTGTTGAAACTGCGCCACAGCAGGTAGGCGGCAGGCAGCAGATAGAGGATTTGCACCAGCGTCTGGGACACCAGCCAAGGGTCGCGGCGGAGCAGTGCCCACTCCTTCCGGCGCAAAGCCCGCGACGGGGAGAGACCGCGACCCCCGAGCCCAGATCCGCCCCGGATCGCGGGACCTTGCGCGACGCTGCCAGCGGCCAGCACGAACCGGTCGAAGCGGGGTGCGAAGACCGCGATGACCGAACCCAGGCACAAGATGGCAATGACCAGCAGCGCGGCGAGCGGCCCGGGATAGCCCATTGCCGCGTGGGCGATGCCCCAGAGAGGGCTGTCGGGCTCAGGGGCGAACGCCAGCATCGAATCCGACCGCAGGAACGCCATCCGGTCCGGCGTGCCGAAGGATTGAATGGCGGCGAACTGCAGACTGATGGCGAAGATCGCGCCGATGAAGGCCGCCACGATCTGCGCGATCAGGCGGGTACGCTTCGGCCCGATGGTGCGGAACATGGCCGCCACCAGTACGACCGCCAATGCAACCGCGATCACCGCCAAGGCCATAACCGCCAGATAAACTGCCAGCCAGCGGCCCCCCCCGCGCCAGGCCAGTACATTAATAAAGGGTGCGGCGAGGGCCAGCGACATCAGCGCGATCGCGACAGCCATCGCGCTGATGCGCACCGCGAACAGCCGCCACGCCGCGACCGGCGAAGACAGGATCAGCTCCAAATCGCCGCGGGTGTAGAAGACGCGCGTGACGGACTCCACCGCCTGCGACAGCATCAGTGACCAAGACAACGCCAGCATGCCGGCAATCGTGATCAACGCTTGCTTGCTCGGGTTCACGGCCAGGTCCGGCGACGGATGCACCACCAGCGCGGCGATCAGATGCAGGAACACGGTCAGTCCAAGGAGGACCAGGATCATACCCGTGGTGCGACCGCTCAGCAGACGCCAGTCGCGCCAGGCCAGACGCGCCTCATGCGTCGCGAACCAGGCGATGCCGGCTGGATGCATCAAGGTTCGGGGACTTGAGGGGCGATGAGACTGAGGAACACGTCCTCCAGGCTGGCGTCGCCCGCATTCGTCTGCTGCCGCAGCTCGGCCATCGTGCCCTCCGCGATCAGGCGGCCTTGGTCGATGACGCCGATGCGGTCGGCCATGCGTTCGGCGACATCCAGGATGTGGGTCGTCATGATCACTGCGCAGCCGCCGGCCAACCGTTCCCGCAGCACCGCTTTCACGATACGGGCGGAGCCGGCGTCGAGGCCGGTCAGCGGCTCATCCAGAATGATCAGCCGGGGATCGTGCACCAGGGCGCCAGCAAGCGCGACCTTCTGGCGCATGCCTTTCGATAAGCTCTCGCACCGGTCCCGCGCGTTCGGCGCGAGGCCGAGCATGTCGAGCAGGGCGACGCCTTGGGCGCGCACGGCAGCGTGGGGTACACCCCAAAGGCCGGCGACGAAATCGAGATACTCCAGCGGGGAAAGCTGGTCGTAGATCATCGGCTCATCCGACAGCCAGGCCATGAGGCGCTTGGCCGCGAGCGGGTCGGCCAGGGCGTCGGTGCCAAAAACGGAGATGCCGCCGCTGTCGGGGGGCAGCAGGCCGGCGATCATCCGCAGGGTGGTGGTTTTGCCGGCCCCATTGGCGCCAAGCAGGATGTAGAACTCGCCGGGATAGACGCACAGGTTCAGGGTATCCACCGCCAGCTGTGCGAAGGATTTGGTCAGGTCTCGGGTTTCGAGAGCGGGCGAGAGCGTGTTCATGATGTCAGCGATGGACCCGGATAGTTAACCCCTTCCTGGCCCGTTCTGCGCGGGCGCGAAAGTCGGCACACTGCGGATTGTGCGGCATTCTGACGCGGGGATGGCATACGGCGTGTGGATTTACGACTCCAGCAGACGCCGCAACAACTCGACGTCTTCTGCGAATGTGCCGTCGCGTTCCATCAACTCGTTCACCCGCGCCACCGCGTGCATGACCGTCGTGTGGTCACGGTTGCCGAACCGTTTGCCGATTTCCGGCAGGCTGCGGCTGGTCAGTTGCTTCGCCAGATACATCGCCACCTGCCTTGGACGCGCGACCTGACGGGCGCGACGAGCAGACGACATATCCGTCAGGCGAATGCCGTAATGCTCCGCGACTTTCTTTTGGATTTCGTCGATCGAAATCCGCCGGTCGTGCGCTTTTAACAGGTCGTGCAGCACCTCATGCGTCGCTTCCAGCGTGACGGCGCGCCCGAACAGATTGGCATGCGCGATCAGGCGGTTCAGCGCGCCCTCCAGCTCCCTCACGTTCGAGGTGATTTTGTGGGCAAGGTACTCCAGGACCTTGGTCGGCACCGGCACGCCGGCGCGCGCGGCCTTGGTTTCCAGGATTGAAAGCCGCAGCTCGTATGTGGTGGTGTGCAGGTCGGCGACCATGCCGCACCCCAGGCGCGTTTTCAGGCGGTCTTCCAGATCGAGGTCCGAAGGCGATTTGTCGGAAGACACGACGATCTGTTTACCGGCTTCCACCAGGTAGTTGAACGTGTGGAAGAATTCTTCCTGGGTGTTATCCTTGCCGATCAGGAATTGCAGATCGTCGATCATTAGCACATCGACGTTGCGCAACTGCTCCTTGAATTCCATTGTGGAGTGCGACCGGATGGCCGCGATGAAGCGGTACATGAACTTCTCGGCGGACATATATGTGACGACAAGCGGGACCGGCCCAGCCGTCTCATTCCGCTTCGTCAGTTCCCATGCAATGGCATGCATCAGATGCGTTTTGCCGAGGCCCACGCCGCCATACAGAAACAACGGATTGAACCCGTGCGCCGACGGCTGTTCCGCCACGCGGCGGGCGCAGGCATAGGCAAACTCGTTGGGCTTTCCAACTACGAACCCGTCGAACGTGAAGCGCGGGTCGAGTGCCGCGGCAAGATCGGTTTTCGCGTCGGCCCTATCCTCGGGCGCTGTGAGATCGGCCGGTGGAGCCTCCGGTTCGGCTGCGGCCAGTTCGGCTGCCAACACGACCGAGCCACTAACGATCGGCGCCATGGCACCGCCAACCCGAAGATCGACCCGGCGGATCGCCGGGTTTTCGGATTGCCAAAGCGCATTGAGGCGCGAGCCATAACGGGCACTGACCCAGTCGCGGAGGAAGCGGGTCGGCAGATGGACGGTAACTTCTTCACCTTCCAATCCGACAAAGGTCATTTGTCGCAGCCAAGTACGATATTCGACGTCGCCAACCTCGCTGTGAAGGCGACCGCGAATACGCGCCCATTGGGCGGCGGTCTGCGTTGAGTCCACGATCTCTCCCCCTTCAGTCGTGGGCATTTCCTCGCCTCCCAAAATTGCAGCGATTGATCTTGGCTTCCCTGTATTCCCCGGCTCCGACATTCGCCGGACAGCATTCAAGGCCGCCGCCGGAGTGCCCGACAGCGCGTACGACGCTTGGATTGGCGACCCGGCTCCCTCAGCCGGTGACGCGGGAATAAGTCAAACGCGCGTCAACGGCAACTGGAATTTTGGCATATGCTCTAAGTATTTAATAAAACGCAATCTTATTGCGTTCGTCACTTTATGTGCGACCATAATTAGGTCGCATCCGTTTCCACCAGGAAATCGGAGGCAACCCAACAGTTCCAGACAGGAACTGTCAGTTGGATGTTCTTGTCTGCACCTGCGGGGAGTATGCCCGGGCCGAATGGCCCGGTCAAGCGTGGTGCCGAAACAATCAGACGGTCGCGATCGCTTTAATGCGTGCGGATAGCCGGGACAGCTTGCGCGCCACGGTATTGTGATGGGTCACACCCTTCCCGGCGGCACGCTGCATCTCCGGCTGCGCGGCGCGCAGGGCGTCCGCCGCGGCGGTCTTGTCACCGCTGGCGATCGCCGTTTCGACCTTCTTCACGAAGGTGCGCATGCGGGACTTACGTGCCGTGTTCCGCTCGGTGCGGGTGGCGGTCTGGCGGATGCGCTTGCGCGCGGATGCGGTGTTGGCCATGGGCTTTTCAGGTCGCCTGTTCGATGGGGTCGTATGGGTGTGGCCTCACCCCAAACGGACCGGGGCAGCGGCGGAAGGTCGCGCTTCTAAGTCCCCGCCCCCCAGGAGTCAAGGAACCGAGGCCAATTTTCCACTGGAATCAGGCCGGCACGGCGCCACCCATCGTGGTGCGGTGCATCAGTCGCCTCTGAGGCATGTCGTAATCCTGGATCGCCCGGTGTTGCACGGTGCAATTATCCCACAGCAGCAGGTCGCCCACCCGCCATTTGTGGCGATAGATGTGGGCGGGTTTGACGATGTGGTCGGCCAACGCGGCGATCAGAGCCTCCGCCTCCGGCTCCCCCCCCTCGATCGCCGTGCAGTCATCGCGCATCGCATACAAGCACTACCGCCCATTGATCCATTGCCACAGCGCGTCCGGCAGGGAGCCCCAGGCCGCCGCCGCGCTGGCGAACTCGGTATCGCCCAGCGTCAGGCCGAACAAATCAGGCTGAATTCAGTACAGCGTTTAGCCTCGGACAAATGGAACCTCTTCGATGATTGCCAAGCGGTCCTTAGCGAGCGGATCGCCGGAGACAGACCGAGGTGTCACCGTCAGACCCACCCCAGACCCGCGCGGACCCGCGCGGACCCGGCTTCCCGTGTCCCTCTATCCCGGCCATGATGCAAGCGCCATCAACCCAGAAACGCCGAATGGGAGGCCGCAATGGCCGACATCAACGCCGACACGAGAACCGCGTCCTTCACCGACGAGGATGCGCTGCTCCTGCATTCCAGCGGCCGCCCAGGCAAGCTGGAGACACTGGTCAGCAAGCCCATCGTCACCGCGCGCGACCTGTCGTTGGCGTATTCCCCCGGCGTCGCCATCCCCTGTCTGGCGATCCAGAAAGACCCCTCGCTGGCCTACGACTATACGGCCATGGGCAACATGGTCGCGGTCATCTCCAATGGCACCGCCGTGCTGGGGCTGGGCAATATCGGCGCGCTCGCCGGGAAACCGGTGATGGAGGGCAAAATCGCCCTGTTCAAGCGCTTCGCCGACATCGACGGCATCGACATGGAAATCGGCACCGAGGACGTGGACCAGTTCGTCAACGCGGTGCGCTATCAGGTGGGCTTCGGCGGCATCAACCTGGAGGACATCAAAGCCCCCGAATGCTTCGTGATCGAGCAGAAGCTGCGGGAGCTGATGGATATCCCCGTCTTCCACGACGACCAGCACGGCACCGCCATCGTTGCCGCCGCCGGGCTGATTAACGCTTGCCACCTGACCGGGCGGGCGCTGAAGGACACCAAAATGGTGGTCAACGGCGCCGGCGCGGCGGCCATCGCTTGCGTGGAACTGCTCAAGGGCATGGGGATGCGGCACGACAACGTCATCCTCTGCGACACCAAGGGCGTGATCTACCAGGGCCGCACCGACGGTATGAATCAATGGAAGTCCGCCCACGCGGCGCAGACCAAATGCCGCACTCTGACCGACGCCATGGAGGGTGCGGACGTGTTCTTCGGCCTGTCCGCCAAGGGCGCGCTGACGCAGGACATGGTGCGCCGCATGGCGCCCAGGCCCATCATTTTCGCCATGGCCAACCCGGACCCCGAAATCACGCCGGAGGATGCCCGCGCCGTCAGCCCCGACGCGATCATCGCCACCGGGCGCAGCGACTACCCCAACCAGGTGAACAACGTCCTCGGCTTCCCCTACATCTTCCGGGGTGCGCTGGACGTGCGCGCGTCGACCATCAACGAGCCCATGAAGATCGCCGCCGCCGAGGCGCTGGCCAAGCTCGCGCGGGAGGACGTGCCGGATGAGGTGCATGCCTCCGGTGCCGGCCGCCGGGTCAATTTCGGGCCCGACTACATCATCCCGAACGCCTTCGACCCGCGCCTGATTTCCTGGCTGCCCCCCGCCGTGGCGAAGGCCGCGATGGACTCCGGCGTCGCGCGCAAGCCGATCGCCGATCTGCGGCGCTATGCCCGCGACCTGTCGGGCCGTCTCGATCCCACCGCCGGGGCACTGGACGCGATCATGGAAAGCGTTCGCGCCAACCCCCGCCGGGTGGTGTTCGCCGAAGGCGAGGAGGAGAAATCCGTCCGAGCCGCGCTGGCCTACCGCAATGCCGGCTACGGCCGCCCAATCCTCATCGGCCGCGAGGACCGGGTCCAGGCCACCATTGCCGCGCTCGGCGTGGACGGTATCGATGGCATCGAGATCCACAACGCCCGGCTATCCGGGACCAACCAGAAATACACCGACTTCCTGTATGAGCGGTTGCAGCGGAAAGGCTTCCTGCGGCGCGACTGCCAGCGGCTGGTCAATCAGGACCGCAACGTCTTCGCCGCCTGCATGGTGGCGCTGGGCGACGCCGATGCAATGGTCACCGGCCTGACACGCTCCGCCGCTGTGTGTCTGGAGGGCATCGGGCTTGCCATCGGCACCGCCCCCGGCAAGCAATCCTTCGGCCTGACGCTGTTGCTGGGCATGCGCGGCAAGACTATCTTCATCGCCGACTCGCAGGTGCATTTCCGGCCCAACGCCCAGGAGGTGGCCGACATCGCGACCGGCGCCGCCGCGGCTGCCCGCAGCCTGGGGCACGAGCCGCGGGTGGCGCTGCTGTCGCACTCCACCTTCGGCGACCCGCCGAACGAGCGGATCATTCCGATGCGCGACGCGGTGGCGATCCTGGACTCCCGGAAGGTGGATTTCGAATACGACGGGGAAATGAGCCCGGATGTCGCGCTGGAGCCGTCGATCCGCGCGCTCTACCCGTTCTGCCGCCTGACCGGGGATGCCAACGTGCTGGTAATGCCGGGCCTGCACTCATCCCACATCGCGACGCGTCTGGCGCACCATCTGGGCGGCGGCACCACCATCGGGCCGCTGTTGATCGGGATGGAACACCCGGTACAGCTCGTGCCGATGGATGCCTCAGTCAGCCAGATCGTCGATATGGCGTGTTTGGCCGCGCACCAGGCGGTGGTAAGATAGCGGGCCGGGAATCTCCCCGGTCTGGGAGAATCGCGATGCCGGACGATCCCGTAACTGCCGCCCAACAGGTCGCGGACGAACTTCATCAGCGGGGTCACCGGCAGCATGCCGAACACCTGCGGGCCTCGCTGCTGGACCGCACGGAAGGCGCATTGCTGACGGCCATCCGGGGAGCCTGTCAGACCATCCTGACCGCGATCGAGGCCATCGACCCCGTGTCCGCCGGCGCCGTCGATGAACTGCGGCTGGAGGTCGACAAGTTGATCAAGGCCGCGAGGAACTGATCAGTCGGACGTTTCGACCGGCCGGGGCGCATCCGGCTTCGGCTGGTCGGTGATCATCTCGATCGTGCCGGTGATCTGGCCGCCGTCTTCCACCTGTAGCCGGCGGCAACGGGCGGTCCCGACAACCCGGCCGGTGGCGCGGACGATCAGGCTGCTGCGCGCCGTCACGGTGCCGTCAATGGTGCCGCCGATTTCCGCTTCCTCAACCTCGACCGCGCCTTTGAAGACGCCGCCATGGGTGATGGACAGTTCGGTGGCCTGTAGCAGGGTCGCCTCGACCAAGCCCTCGACGACCAGGCGTTCGGCGTCCTGGATCACGCCCTGCACGCTGATGCCGCGGCCCACCACCAAGGTGCGGCGGTCGGCCGGATCGCGCGCCACGGGGCGGGCGGGCGGCATGGCGGGGCGGGGCGCCGGGCCCGGGGCGGGCAGCGGCGTGACGGAAGGCTGAGGAAAAGGCGGTCGAGACATGAATGGCGTTTCCTTGGGAGGGGCTGGGCGATACGGAGGCACTCCGAGGCCGTTATCCCGAGTCCCGTCTTGGGATTCGGGAACGGTCGGGGCAGCGCCCGGACCAGCCTCAATCGAGCTTTCTCCAATCCCGACCGGCATCGGGCCGCTCGGCGGGAATGGCGGCGTCTCGTCACGCTTACGGCGGTTGAACAATGGCACCCCATCTGGCTGACGAAGGTTGAAGATGCGGCCTTACACCCGTCATGGCCTGGGAACAACCGTGTTGAACCGATTCAATGGGTTCGGCATCGCTCCACGGTGCATGGCCCCCTGAGTCGCCATGTCTTTGGATGGGTCGATTTCGCAAGCCATGCCGCCGGCAGGGAATGGGACGCCGGGGTATTTGACAGACCAGGCGCGCGGATGCCGGTTCAACGGCTGGTTTTGGTTGCACGGCCATCTGATTGGCACTGGGTTTCGGCATCGCCTCACGTTGCATGGACGTTTGCGCGGGTCCCTCGACGAGCCGCAACAGCGCCGCGACCTCGGCAACGGTGAAGTCCATCGCCGTCAGCGCCCGCAGCGTGAAACATTGGGCGCGCACTGCCCGGGAGGCCTTGCGCGGAAGCGGCGGTCCCGACTTCGGCACCACCCGGCCGCTCTCGGCGCGAACCTGCCGGATCAGCGGTGCCAGATCCTCGACCTTCAACCGTGCCCGCGCCATGGCGATCGTCACGCGGCAGCGTCGCCTTGCCGCGGTAACCTGCTTGCCGATGGCCCGCATCTCGGCGCCGCGCCCGCCGTGGATGGTACGTGCCGCGGCGATGCGTGCCCGACCCTCCGCCGACGGCCCGGTGCTGGCACCGCCATGCATCCTGCATCGCCCGTTCTTCATCGCCGGGCTCTTGCAAGGACATCCCGCTCGGGTTTTCGCACCGCACCGCGGCGCGGTGTTCGGGTTGCCCCTTGGGTTCCCGTTGCGCAGCGGCCCAACCCCTGTCGGTCCAACCTGTGTCGGCGCAAGCTCAGGTTGTATAGGGGTTTGCGCACCTGCCACGATCGCCGGATGCCGGCTCGGGTCGTACCGGCCCAGCAGCGTCGCGGTCGTCTGAAACAGCGGCGCCTTCTGGACCGTCCCGGCCGGCGGCAAAATCGGACCGGAGGTCAGGCAGGTCGACCAGCGCAAAGCGGACACAGGTATGGGATGGGCGTGCGGACTGCCGGCCACCACCGGCCAGGCAATCATCGAAGGCGTTTTGGTGGGGAACGCCGAAGCGCGGGTGGGGCGGCGATAGGCCACGGCATGATTTTGGTTCATGCTACGTTCTTACGCCAGACGCTACCACCGAGGCAAGGTTTTTGAGACGAACCGGCCGGCTCACTCGACCCGTAATGCCGATCGCACGCCGGCCAGGCCCACCGGGTCCTCCAGTGCCACAAGCCGCCCCGCCGCCAGGGTGGCGAATTGCCGCGGCAGAGCCTGACGCCGAGCCGGGGCCAAGGGATACGGCAGTGCGTCGCGCAGCAGGTCTGCCTCCAGGCCCGCGGCGACGATCAGGCCCGTTTCCGCCGGCAGCATCTCTACGGGAAAATCGTGGTCCACCGCGAAATACAGGGCATCGGCGTAGGCTCGGTATTCGTGCCATTTGGCGTCGGTGAGGAAATCGCGCGGGCCGGACTTGACCTCGATGCAGGCGAACCCGCCGTCCTGCCGCGGCGCCAGGATGTCGGCGCGGCGGCCGTTCGGCAGGGGCACCTCGTGCAGCGGCGCCCAGCCCAGGCGCAGGCGCAGCCGCACGGCCGCCCGCCGTATTGCTTGAGGCCCCTTATGGCGATTTTCCCGGACGGATACGCGCTACGCCGCCCGGACTTCGTCCTCGGGATAGCGAGCCGTCGCGGCGAGGGTCAGGAAAAGATCCACCGGCCCGGAGAAAGCCCGGAACGAACCGGGCGGCAAGGTCGCGTATCCGTTGGTCCAGCGTAGGCCGCCAGCGGGCTCGAAGCCATGAAAACCGTCCACGAATCTCGCATCCGCCGCGTCCAGGGTCGCGAACCGTGACCCTTGCCGTAGGACAATCTGTCGCAGGGCGACGCCCAGGCAGCGCTGGTCACGGGCGTATCCCAGTTCCGCGGGAACCGCGCAGCGGGAGACAATGCGCACCGAAGCCGGCCATTCCGGGATCCGGAACATTGTCGTTCGCTCATACGCTGGCAGGGGATCGATCCGCTGGCCATTCACGATCAGATGCAAGGCTGGATCCTGGGTCATCGGCGGCGAAGGGCGCGGTTCAGCGCGTTTACACAGCCGGTCCCAGGCACGGTCCACAACGGGACCGCCTGTCACGACCGGCAGGCAAGGCGGCCGCGGCGGCAGGTGCCAGCCTTCGTTGGCATTCTGGAACAGCCAACGATTGCCGTCGTCCCGGTATGTCTCGGCCGGAGCACCGTTCGCCAGAATCACGTCGTGGGTGTCGAGTTCGACATGGTAAAGTTCGACTTCCCGCGTCCAGTCGTCCCACAGAATGGTACGGTGGTTGATCAGATATTCGGCCGGGATCAACGCGCCGTCGACAAGGAACGAATGCGCCTTGGTCACCCGCAAATCGGCGTTCGGCACATTGCCGGCCAAGGCCCCCTTGCGCACGATCACCGGCGTGGCCGGCGAGCGGTGGCCGCGCGTTGCCAGCACTTTCCCATGCCCGATCCAGCGTACCGGCCGAGCCTCCCCCGAAACGGTCGTGACCGGATCCCCAACGGCCAGATCCTGGATCTGCACCTCGCCGTTCGGCGTCGCGATGCGCGTGCCCGGCAGGAAGCAGATCGGCGAGGCGCCCAATCCGACTCCGGCGCTGTTGTTGTCGACGTATTGGCTATTGATCTGAAACGTTCCGCCGGTCGTGCCATCGGTCAGATACAGCAGGTTGGTGTCCGCAGCGCCCAGATATAGATCGAACTGAACCCCGTTCGCGACGCTGACGAGATTGTCGATGCTGCATCCGGCGGGGAGGAGGGTGCTGTAAATTTTCTGTACCGTAATCCCGTTCGTAACCCAAAGCTCCACGTTCAACAGGCTCGGCCCGGCAAAGTAGGATGTCGCGCCGAACATGACCAGGCCATTGGGTAAGGTGGCCATTTGCGTGCCGGCAACGAACCCCGGCTCGATGTTGCTTTGCAGTACGTTCGACAGGATCAGACTCGTGCCGGCGAACGTTCCGTCGCTGCTGTAGACTCCGGTCGAGGTGGCGAAGATCAGATTCGAGCCGGTACCGGCCGCCCGGCCGGACCCCAGGCTGTTGGCATCGACGGACATGCCGGTGTTCTGCGTCCCGCCCGTGGTACCGTCGGTCGACCATAGCCCGAGGTTCCCAAACCCATCGTTGGAGGTAAAAAAGACCTTCGACCCCACGGTGACAAAATTGCTCAGTCCCGCGGGATCGGAAGGGGTGCCGAACGCGGTGTCCGGGAAGTTACCCGCCGCGATCTGTACCGTGCCCGCGGCGGTCCCGTCGGTGACCCAGAGTTGAACGCCGGAAAATAGCGCCAAGGGATTGGTCGAGCCGTTGTTGCTGGCGCCGAAAACCACCTTCCCGTTCGGCAAAGCCGCCATTTGGTATGTCGGCAGAAATCCAATCACCGAATTGGTACCGGTCACCGCCGCCTTGATAATGGCCGCGCTGCCATAGCCGCCGTTCGTCGCCCAAAGTCCCGCCAGGCTGGGATTGGACTGCACACTGTAGACGAAACTCGTACCCGTGCTTGCCCCGTCGCCAACGCCAATGCTGGAATCGTCGACATATTGCGGCGATAGTTGAATGGTTCCGCTGGTAATCTGGTTACCGACCGTTCCATCGGTCGAATACAGGATATTGCTGTTGGCGAAGCCCAGATTGTATTCGAACAGCACGACGTTGTTCCAGGCCGTGAAGCTGTTGAAGGCGCTGGTGTCGCCGGCCGCGCTGAACAACGTATCGGCCTGGGCGAAAATCTGCGTCGTTCCGGCGACGGTGCCGTCGGTCACCCAGAGCTGTATGCCCTGCACGACATCCAAGGGGTATGTCGATCCATTCGACGTGGCGCCGAATACGACATTGCCATTGCCCAGGCGTGCCATGCTGTAGCCCGGGAGAAATCCCAACGCCGTCGGGGTGCCCGCGACGACCGGCTTGATCGCCGAGTCCGGGATTCCGCTCGGCGCGCCATTGGACGACCAGATCCCCGGGGGTACCCCAGAGCCCGGAGGGGCCGCGTTGTAAACGAAATAGACGTATTGAAATGATGCCATCGCCGCCCCCGCGCTACATAGACTCATTTCGTCCAGCACGCTTATGTCTTCAACCGACCTTTCCCAGATGCCCGGCCCATCCGGACATCTTAGCCCATCTTATTCACCGCATAGCAGGGATTCAGAAACGGGCATGGTACAACCATCTGGAATCGCTTAGAGATTGGGTGCTGACGCCACTCTCCAGCCCCGGACAGAATCTGCCATGCCCGCCGCCGATGACGATACG
>CAIYDT010000055.1 GCA_903924985.1 uncultured Acetobacteraceae bacterium | reverse complement strand
CCTCTGAAGCGGCGGTATGCCTGGAGCGAGTGTCCGCGCCTCCCTACCATTCCAGCCATCGCGATGCCACCCCGGCCTCAATGCGCCATCAGCACCATATCGAGCCGGTCGCCTTCGCGGACACGCCCGACCAGGATCAGGTCCGCCGCTCGGCCGTACTCCGCCGCCCAGTCCGATTCCTAGCCGGTTTCGGAGGCAAACTCCTGCGTGGCACCCGATTGTCCGGCCGGTTGTTCGGCGAGAGGGATGCCAGCCTGGGTGCAAGCGGCTCGCCAGCTTTCTTCGGCGGCAGGGTCGGGCCCAGGGGCTGGAAGCGTTCGGTGGCGCTCAAGCATTGGAGTCCTTGGCTTGGTGGGGCTGAGGCCATTATGCGTTATCCTGGAAGGTATACTAAGCTTCGCCGCCAGACCTCCGGACTCGGAGCCCTCGAGTCCGGCACGCAGAGGCCGGTAAATAGGAAGGAGCGGCTTTGTGCACAGTCTGACCGTCCCATCGGACGGATCCGGAGATCAGGCCGGTCTACGGCCTTTACCCAACGATTTCGCCGTGCTCACCTATCGCACGCGCAACCTCGGCGATCACATCCAAAGTATCGCGGCGCGGCGGCTCCTGCCGTGCGTGAATGCCATGGCCGACCGCGACTGGCTCAACCGATTCGTCCCGGCCGCCCCCACCCGCCTGATCTGCAACGGCTGGTTCGGCCGGAACCCTCAGGGTTTCGGGTTCGCCGACACGGTCCAGCCGCTGTTAATCTCGATGCACATGTCGCCGCGCACCAACCCGGGACCCGACGGCGATCTGACGTCCTTCGCCGAAGTTCTGCGTGGCGTGCCGCCTTTGCGGGCCGAACTGACGCGCTTCGGGCCGGTTGGCGCTCGGGATCGACCGACCCAAAGGCTCCTGGAGGAGATCGGCGTCGAAAGCTGGTTCTCCGGTTGCCTGACGCTGACGCTAGAACGGGACCCCGGCATTGAACGGCGGGACGAAATCGTGGTCTGCGATGTTCCGCCAGATGTCGTCGCGTATCTGCGGGCGCAAACGAAGCGCCCTGTGCGCGTTGTGACCCATGTCACCGAGGCGGGCCTTGATGCCAGTCCGGCCTTTCAGAAAGCAGAGGCCTTGCTGCGCGTATATCAAGCCGCTCATCTGGTCGTCACGACCCGCCTGCACTGCGCATTGCCGTGCGTGGCGTTCGGCACCCCGACAATTTTTTTGATGCCGGATTTCGAGGTAGAGCGGTTCGATGGCCTGTCGGACCTGGTGCGATCCTTGCCGTTGTCGTCGGCTGGCACCCTCACCGCCGCCTGCCTAGAACACCCGCGCCCGCCCGACCGATCGCACGCGCCCATGCGGGACGCACTGCGGCAACGCGTCGCCGATTTCGTCAATGCCCCGCTCGCCGCATCCACCCATGCGAGCGATCTGCTGTTTCCCGGCGAAGCAGTCACGGCATTCCATGTTCGAACGGCGCGTGCTTGGCACGATCAGGCCCTGGAGTATCGGGCCTCCTTTGAGGCGTTGGCCGCGTCAAACTCCTGGCGCCTGACCGCCCCATTGCGAAGGCTGAAGCGCGCGCTTTCGCGGGGATCGCAATTGCGATACCGCTCTCGCGCCGAACCAGGGCACGAGGGATGACCAAACGCCGGGTCCGGGTTCTTGTTGTAGTCGGCACGTTGGATGTGGGCGGTGCGGAGATGGACATCTTGCGCAATATGCCGCGCATCGATCGGGAGCGGTTCGACGTGCGTGTATTCGCGTTCCTTGGCCCCGGCCAGCTGGGTGCACGACTCGTAGCCGAGGGGATCGAATTGATCGTGCCGGCGTCCGCGGGAAAACACGAAATCCAGAAACCCCGCGAAGGTTCCCGGCGCCGGTCCTTCACCGGATTTAGGCTTCATCTCCCGGGCTGGGCCCATGCGGTTCTGCACCGGTGTTTCATTGCGGCCGACTACGCCAGATTGCTATCGCGGTTCGTACCTCCCATCGCATGGTATGTTCTGACCCGGCGCATCCGAATCGTGCATTGCTTTCTGCCGCACGCTTATATCGCTGGCGGACTTGCTTCCGTACCGGTGCCCGGATGCCGGCTGATGATGAGCCGGCTCAGCAGCAATTTCTATATGGACAAGTGGCCGATCTACCGCACCGTGGAAACGCGCGTTCTGCATCGTTTCGCTCGATTGGTTTTATGCAACGCGGAACCGGTTCGGCGGGAGTTGATCGCCGAGGGCGTGCCGGCGGACCGTATCTTAACATTACGTAATGGTATCGATATCGCCGGATTCACTGTCACGCCGGAGCGCCGAGCGGCGGCTCGGAGAAGCATTCAGGCCCCGGATGGGCAGTTCACGATGACCGTGGTCGCCAACCTGTTTGCCTACAAGGGGCATGACGATCTGATCGACGCTCTCGCGGCAGTCCGATCCTGCCTGCCTCAAGGCTGGCGCGTACTCTGCGCTGGCCGCGACGAAGATAACAGAAGGGCGCTCCTTGAGGCGCAGGTCACGCGCCTAGGGCTGGCCGGGAATGTGAGTTTCCTTGGCCCCCTCGACGATATTCCATCTTTGTTGGCGGCCAGCGACCTCCATTTGCATCCATCGCGGGAGGACGCGCTGCCCAACAGCATCCTGGAAGCCATGGCATCGGGCCTCGCTATCGTCGGGACAACTGTTGGCGGTGTTCCGGACCTGATCGAGCATGGACGCGGCGGCCTTTTGGTGCCACCAGGCGAGCCTGGAGCACTCGGCGCGGCAATAGCGCGGCTTGCCGGCGATCCGGCCGCGCGCCGCCGCATGGGGGCGATAAATGCCGAAAAGGTGGAGCAAGAATACTCCATCGCCAGGAGTGTCGCGGCCTACGAAGCGGCCTACACGTTGGTGGATCGCGGTCTCACGATCGCACCTGCCATAAGGAAGCAACGCGCATGACCGTGCGGGTCAGTGAGACCATACGGAAGACCGGCGAACACCACGGCGTCGAGCGCTACGCGTTCAAGGACGGAAAAATCGCCACCAAGGACGTGTACCGCGAACCGATCCCGGTTTGAGCGCCACCCCAGAAGAATGTTGGAGAAAACGATGAGACTCTTGAACCGCCGAACCTTCTGCGCTGCTACCGTTTCGGCCCTCGGCATGACCGCGTCTGGAAGCCGAGCGCAAGGAGCCCCTGTGAGGGTGGGCGTGCTGACGGATATGACGGGGTTGTATGCCGATGCTATCGGCCCCGGATCGTTCCTGGCAGCGCGGATGGCAGCCGAGGATGCCGGCGGCAAGGTGCTCGGCCGTCCCATCGAAATCCTGTCGGCGGACAACCAGAACAAAGCCGACATCGGATCCGCCATCGCTCGGCAATGGTACGACCGCGATGGAGTCGGAATGATCGTCGGCATGGACAATTCGTCGGTTGCGCTGGCCGTCGAGCAAGTTGCGAAGGATCGCAACGGCATCGCGGTCGCCATTGCCGTGGGCACCAACGATTTCACCGGCAAATTCTGTACGCCCACGGCATTTTCCTGGAACTACGACAGCTACGCGCTCACGCACGGCGTCGCTGGATCCCTTGTCGCCAAGGGCCTGGATACCTGGTTCTTCCTGACTGTCGATTACGCCTTCGGCGCGGCGTTGGAGGCCGATGCTTCCGACGCGGTGCGCAAGGCCGGCGGCAAAGTTCTGGGATCGGTCAAGCATCCGTTGAATGCCGGAGATTTCAGTTCGTACTTGATCGCGGCGAAGGCATCGGGCGCCAAGGTCGTGGCGCTGGCCAACGGCGGCGGGGACATGACCGGGGCGGTGAAACAGGCGGCGGAATTCGGATTGCAGCAAGGCGGGCAGACGCTGGTGCCGATGCTATGCACCAACACGGATATCCATAGCCTGGGCCTGCCGGTGGCGCAGGGTATTTCGCTGATGACGTCCTTTACCTGGGACCGCAACGAGCAGACCCGCGCCTGGTCGCAAAAATTCATGGACCGGCACCATGCGATGCCGTCGATGGATCACGCCGCCACCTACTCCGCCGTCGCCCACTACATAAAGGCCGTGGCGGCGGCCGGCAGCACGGACACACAGGCGGTTGCCGCGAAAATGCGGGCGCTGCCGGTGCATGATTTCTACGCCGGCGAGGCGAAGCTGCGCGCGGACGGACGCCTGGTGCACGATATGTATTTGGTAAAGGTGAAAAGCCCGGCGGCGTCAAAGGGCCCGTGGGATTACGAGGAGATCCTGCAAACCGTGCCAGGAGACAAGGCGTTCCGGCCGTTGGAGGAAGTTGGGTGCCCGCTGGTTGGCAAAACCTGACGCCTACTGGGCGGCGCTAGAGCGCCGCCCGCATGTCGTGCATCCCGTGCCATATCATGTTGCCCGCGATGTAGACGATCACGGCCAGACCGACATAGGCGATCCAGCGGTGCCGCTCGATCAGCCGAGCGACGAGCGACGATGCGGCCCCCATCAGGACAACCGAAATCCCCAGGCCTAATACCAGAATGACAGGATGATCGCGGGCCGCCGCCGCAACCGCCAGTACGTTGTCGAGGGACATCGAAACATCGGCCAGGGTAATCTGCCAGAGTGCGTGCCCCAGCGTCTTCGGTTCTGCCACCTCCGCGTTGCTGCCTGCATCGCGCTCTCGGCTTATGATTTCCCGCCAAAGCTTCCAGGCGACCCACAGCAGCAGGATACCCCCAGCCAGCAGTAGCCCAAGGACCTGGAGCAACGACGTCGCAACCACGGCGAAGCCGACGCGCAAAACGGTGGCCAGGCCGATGCCAAGCCACAATGCCCGCATGCGCTGATGCGCCGGCAGGCCCAACGTTGCCATGCCAATCACCACCGCGTTATCGGCCGACAGCACGACGTTGACGAACACCACCTGAGCCAGTGCGGTGATCGCCGAAAGGTCGAACATGTCGGCCACGGCGCGTGCTGCTTTACTTCAACGGGAATCCCATGGCGTGCAATGCCGCCACGAGCTTGTCACGGCCGCCCAAGGCCGCGATCTTGCCCATCCGTCCCAGCACCCGCTTCGTCCACGTATCCTGCGACATCTCATTCCGGACCGAGAAAGCCGCCATCTTCGCGTCGTAGGCCGCGCGCAGCTGGGGTTCGGCCCGATTACCGTAGGTGTTGCGATACAGAATTGCGTCCTGCGGCAGGCGGGGCTTCACCTCGTTCGCGACCTCGGGCGACGCGTAACCGACGCACAGACCGAACACGCCCATCGCGCCGGACGGCAGGCCCAGGATCTCCCCCACCTCGCGCGCGTTGTTGCGCATCGCGCCGATGTAGACGGTGGACAGGCCCAGCGACTCCGCCGCGATAACGGCGTTTTGCGCGGCCAAGCCTGCGTCAATGGCGGCGACCAGGAACGTCTCCAGGTACGGCATCACCTCCAGCTCCACCCCTTCCTCGGCACCGAGGCGCTGATTGCGGGAGACATCGGCGATCCACGCCAGGAACAGCGGGCACTGCTCGATGTGCTTCTGATTATTGGCGATCTTGGCGATCGCCGCCTTCTTCGCCGGGTCGGTCACCGCGATCACCGACCACGTCTGCAGGTTGGAACTGGTGGCGGCCGACTGCGCGGCGGCGATCAGCGTCTCCAGCGTGCCCGCCGGCAGCGTGTCCGGGCGGTAGCCGCGGATGGAGCGGTGCGACAACAGCAGCGCGATCGCGTCGTTCCACGGGCCGGCGGCGGGGATGCTGTCCTCGCCATAGCGCAAAGCGAGCGCGTCGGTCTTCGACAATGAACTGGCGTAGGAAATGTCCATGATTTCGGACCCTTACGTGTGAGGTTGGGGAGGGACGCCGGAAGGCGGCGATCAGTAGGGCTTTGGCGCCCCGCCGGATGGGGCGGAACCGGTCGCCGTGCTGGCGCCGGCCGCGTTGAACCGCCCGATATTGCCGAGCAGCTGCTGCAGGAACGACGCCTCGCTCCCCGGCGACGGGGTGGTGCGCTCCACAACGGTAACGGGCAGGGAATCGTCCTGGTTCTTGGTCTTGATGGCGGACAGGATGCCCTTGTTGTCGAACGTCACCACCACGACGTTCTGCTGCTCCACCGCCTGGGTGCCGCCGATGCGCGGGCGCGTGACTTCGCTGACATAAAGCCAGGTATTATCGTCAAATGAGGCGTGCAGCGTCGGCGAACCCAAAAGCGCCGTAACGTCGGCCCGGGTGGAGGTGCCTGGCGTCAGCTCCTTCATCTGGTCGGCGTCCACCTTGTTACCGCGGATCTGCTCCTTGGGTTGCAGGAAGCCGCATCCGGCGAGTCCGATGACCAGCACCAGCGCGGAAAGGCTTAGAAGGCGCGAATGGGGGACCAATGTCGGTTCCTCTGAAGCGGCGGTATGCCTGGAGCGAGTGTCCGCGCCTCCCTACCATTCCAGCCATCGCGATGCCACCCCGGCCTCAATGCGCCATCAGCACCGGGACCGGCGCTTCTTCCAGCACTGCTCGGGTGAAGCCGCCGAACACCGCTTCACGCAGACGGGTATGACCGTAACCGCCCATCACCAACAGATCGCATTTCTCACGCGCGAGCGCATCCAGCAGCACGCGAACCGGCGGGCGAGATTCGTGGCGCAACACCTGGGACCCGGTGTTGGCGTTGTGCCAGCGAAGCGCGCGCACCAGCCGCAGGTGGGACTTGTCGACGGGTTCTGGGTTTTCCTGTTCCTCGACCGTGAACACGATCACACGCTTGGCGCGCCGGATGAAGGGCAGCGCGGCGGCAACCGCACCGGCGGCCTCCCGCGTGTTTTTCCACGCGATGGCAACGATGCCGTCCAGCACCGGCGTGCCCTTTTCCGCGGCGATCAGCACCGGCCTGCCCGTGTCCATTAGCGCCGCTTCCATCAACTCCATATCGAGCATGTCGCCTTCGCGGACACGCCCGACCAGGATCAGGTCCGCCGCTCGGCCGTACTCCGCCAGCCAGTCCGATTCCTCGCCAGTTTCGGAGGCAAACTCCTGCGTGGCACCCGATTGTCCGGCCGCTTGTTCGGCGAGTGGGATGCCAGCCTGGGTGCAAGCGGCTCGCCAGCTTTCTTCGGCCACCTTCTCCCGAGCCGTGGCCTCTGCCTCCATGCGCGCCATGATCGAGTCGAGACCCGTGGCCATGCCCATATCGGCGGACGCCAGCGCGGCGATATCCTGCCGCACATCGCGCTGGACATGCAGTGCGATGGCATGCGCGCCGAACGCGTTACTCAATACGATCGCCGCGTTTTCGACCGTGCGATCGGCGTCGGTGCCGCTCAGCGGGACCAGTATGAGTTTCGGCATCCCAAAGAACCTCCTGTTATGGGGCTAATATGGGAATGTTGGTGGACGATTGTCCATGACGCAGATCAAGTCACGCAGGGCAACCCGGTGAACGGAGACCACGGGACGCTCCCCCCATTCGTCATCCTCGGGCTCGACCCGAGGATGACGGGTTGAGAGGTCTGTCCGGGTGCCGTCCAACAAATAACGCTATAATACCAACCGCCGTTTCCCCTGACTCACGGGGGCTAGGAATCGGTCGCGAACCCTGATTCGCTGCCTTTCGTTCATCATTGAAGAACGGCGGGTTTCATGGGGTCTGCGATCGCGATCACCCGCACCGAGCACACATCGGAGGCTTTGCGCGGTTTCGCGGCGAAGAGCCACGACGGGGCGCAGGT
>CAIYDT010000054.1 GCA_903924985.1 uncultured Acetobacteraceae bacterium | reverse complement strand
CTGATTTTCGGCCTGTCCGCCGGCGCCGTAGAAGGCGTCGTGCAGCCAGAGACGGTCGGATTGCAAGGTTGGTGACGATACAACGGGTGTCGACACCCTTGTATGTGACGTCGATGCACGGCCTAGTACCTCGGCACAGTGATTATGACCGGTTGGCGGTAGCCCGGTTCGAGCGTGGGTAAATCGGCCAAATCGACCAGAACGGCGATACTCCGCGCCACACCGGTCTGACGTGAGATCAGTGCCGCCCGTTCCAGGGTCACCACCATCTGGTGGACCGTCGGCGGCGTCGTCTGGAAGAATCGTCCCATATCGGCCTCGGCGGGAGGACGGCCGTTGACCAATGTATAAGCGTGAATGAACGCCAGATATTGCCCCTGTTTTTGCGTGAAAACCGGGTGAGAATCAGTTGCCGCGCGATTCATCGTTGCCCTCGTCAGCGGGGGATCCGACATGAACATACGTTACCGGGTAGACCTGAGCGAGGCCGAACGCGCGGCGCTCACGGCCATGTTGAGCGGTGGCAAACACGCGGCCCGTAAACTCAAACGCGCCCAGATCCTGCTGGCCGCGGATGCCGGGATCGGCGACGAGGCGATCGCGAGCAGCATCTCGGTTGGCGGTTCCACGGTTTACAGGACCAAACGCCGCTTCGTGGAGGGCAATCTCGAACTCGCGCTCAGCGAGGAAGCGCGCCCTGGAGCGCCCCGCAAGCTCTCCGGCAAGGAGACGGCGCTTCTGGTGGCGACGGCATGCTCCAGTCCGCCAACCGGGAGGAAACGCTGGACACTCAATCTGCTGGCGGGCGCGATGGTCGAACTGACGAACCACGATGGATTGTCGCGCGAGACCGTGCGCCGGCGTATGGCCGAGGACGATCTGAAGCCTTGGCTCCGGAAGATGTGGTGTATTCCGGAGGTCAACGGCACCTATGTCGCGCGAATGGAGGATGTCCTCGATCTCTACACCGAGGCGCCCGATCCAACGAACCCCGTGGTCTGCTTTGACGAAAGTCCGACCCAGTTGATCGGCGAGGTGCGCACGCCGATCCCCGCCGCCCCCGGTCAGCCTGAACGGTACGATTACGAATACCGGCGTAACGGCACGGCCAATTTGTTCGTTTTTCTCGATGCGCATAAATCGTGGCGTCACGTGAAGGTGACAGATCGGAGAACCGCGCGCGATTTCGCTGTTTGCATGCGTGACCTGACGGATATCCATTATCCTGACGCGGAGCGGATACGCGTGGTGATGGACAACCTTTCGACCCATAATGTTGGATCTCTGTACGAGACTTTTCCGGCACCCGAGGCCCATCGCATCCTTCAGCGGCTGGAGTTCCATTACACGCCGAAGCACGCGAGCTGGCTCAATATGGTGGAAATCGAGATCGGCGTGCTGCGTGGTCAGTGCCTGGACAGGCGTATCGCGGAACGAGAGGTCCTCGAAGCTGAAATCGACGCCTGGCGGCGCCAGCGCAATGCCTCTGGCGCCCGCGTCAAATGGAAATTCACCACCGAGAAGGCGCGGGCGAAGCTGGCGCGCGCTTATCCCGACATCTTGAAAGAGTCATAATCACTGTGCCGAGGTACTAGGTCTGGCCATCGAACCCACGGACCGGCCCCGTCTTTTGGTTCCATTGGATTGCGCTGCAGAGGGTGAATGAGCAATGCTGTGTCGTGTCCGCCTCGGCGGGGCCCCCCAGACTGAGGTGGTCCCCGAAAATCGGACAGGTGCATAAGCTTGGTTCGTCGTAAAAAGGACGGACCCGATGACGGGCAAACGGACGCGTTACGGCGCGGATTTCAAGGCGAAGGTAGCTCTTGAGGCGATCTGCGGTGAACTGACGACCGCGCAATTGGCCACCAAGCATGGTGTGCACCAGACGATGATCAACGACTGGAAGCGCATGGCGATAGCGGGCCTGGCGTCGATCTTCGACGGCAAGTGGGTGGAGAAGGAAGTTGCTCGGGAAGGCGAGGTGGAGAAGTTGCACGCCAAGATTGGCCAACTGCTGGTGGAACGGGATTTTTTGGCGAAAGCCTCCGGTCGATGAGCCTCGACCGGAGGCGGCAGATGATTGACAGGTTCCCCCCCGTGCTCTCGGTTGTCCGCCAGTGTGAGCTGGTGTCGGTCAACCGATCGGGGCTTTACCATGAGCCTTCCGGCGAAACCGCGTTGAACCTGGCGTTGATGCGGCTGATCGACGCGCAGTTCATGGAGACACCCTGGTATGGATCGCGGCAGATGACGCGGCATCTGCGCCGTGAAGGTCACGGGGTCGGCCGCAAGCGCATACGGCGGCTGATGGCCGTGATCGGCCTCGTGCCGATCTACCAACGGCCGCGCACGACGATCCCGCATCCAGAGCATCGGATCTACCCCTATCTGCTGCGGGATCTGACGATCGATCGGCCGAACCAGGTCTGGTGCACGGACATCACCTACATTCCGATGCGGCGTGGGTTTCTGTATCTTGTCGCTGTCATGGACTGGTGGACGCGCAAGGTGCTGTCGTGGCGCGTATCGAACACGATGGATGTGGGGTTCTGCATTGAGGCGTTGGAGGACGCACTGGCCCGTCACGGCCGGCCAGAGATTTTCAACACCGACCAGGGCAGCCAGTTCACCTCGCCGCAGTTCACCAAGGTCTTGCGGGAGGCGGAGATACGAATATCGATGGACGGCAAAGGCCGTTGGATGGACAACCTGTTCATCGAGCGGCTGTGGCACCGCCTGAAATACGAGTGCGTCTATCTGCATGCATTCGAAACCGGTTCAGAACCGCGGAGAGGCCTGACCCAATGGATTGGCTACTACAATGCCAGGAGACCCCATTCCAGCCTGGACGGACGAACACCCGACGAGGTCTATGCGGCCGGTGTGGCCAGCAGCGGTGAGCATGAGAGATTGGCGGCCTGAGGTGAACCAGAACCAAGCTTAGCAACGCCGCCAAACTGTCCGATGGGTGGGGGCCACCTCAATCTCATCGGCGGGCGGGAGCTGCATCACCTCGCCGGGCGTCAACAACGGCCGCGCGGTCTCGGACCGCGAGACCATCAGATGGCCGAGCCATGGCGACAGCCGGTGCCCGCCGTAGTTCTTCATCGCCTTCATCTCGGTGGCGGTGCCGAGCGCGTCCGATACGCGCTTCCCCTAGCGAGACACTTTCAAGG